>NZ_JAVXKG010000044.1:6171-17548 GCF_036647415.1 Algoriella sp. | reverse complement strand
CGACCTCCGGAACCACAATCCGGCGCTCTAACCAACTGAGCTACAATCACCATTTATATCGAAATTAATTTTTATTAATCTCTCAATTGGAATGCAAATATAGTGTTGAAATTGGTATTTGCAAACAATTTTGACGAAAAAAACACTGATTTTTTCAGTGTTTTTCCTAAAGTAAAGAATCTAAATTATTTACACCGATATAACTTCTAGAAATAAATCCTTCACCAGCTTCTGTTCCGATCAATCTTCCCAAATCATAGGCTCTATAGCGAATAGAATCTGTAAAGTTTTTAGATGAAATAGGTGTTTGTGGTTCATCAGAATTTGGATCAAAAAACTGTGTTTTATATGCCAAACATGCATCAACTTTAACATCTATAAATCCTGTAATATCCAAAACAAAATGTGGTTCTAATGGTAACCATTGTATGTAATGAAAGTGTTTTTTTGGACGCCAAGCTGGCAATCCGTTTTCTATTTTTGGTAAACCAGACAAAAAGATTGCAGTATTTACTAAATCAGAACCTTTTCCGTGATCTGGATGGCGATCATATGGCGCATTACTCAAAATAACATCAGGTTGATATTTACGAATAATTTCTACTATTTTTAGTTGATTTTCTTTATCATTTAAAAAGAAACCATCGGCAATTCCTAAGTTTTCGCGAATCGCTACACCCAAAATATTTTTTGCTGCATCTGCCTCTACTCTACGAGTTTCATCTGTTCCGCGTGTTCCTAATTCTCCTTTTGTTAGGTCTAGAATTCCTACTTTTTTTCCGTTATTTATTTCTTTTGCAAGCGTACCTCCACATCCTAATTCTACATCATCAGGATGTGCACCAATTGCAAGTATATCTAATTTCATTTTCTATTTATTTAACCAATCAATAATTTCTTTACTATCTGGTGTTGTTTTAGATGGATAAGAAGCTTCTAAAGTTCCGTCTTCATTAATTAAAAACTTTGTGAAATTCCATTTTACTTCATTATCAGCTTTACCATTCAATGATTTTTTTGTTAAGAATTTGAAAAGTTCATTTTGGTTTTTACCAACTACATCACTTTTCGCCATCAAAGGAAAAGTAACTCCGTAATTTAATTTACAAAATTGTGCAATTTCTTCGTTGTTATCAAACTCTTGTCCTCCAAAATTATCCGAAGGAAAACCAATCACAACCAAGCCTTGGTCTTTGTATTCTTGGTAAACTTTTTCTAAAGCATCATATTGAGGCGTGTAACCACATTTTGAAGCTGTATTAAGAATTAAAACTTTTTTACCTTTAAGATCAGCGAAATTAAAATCATCATCGTTGATATCTTTGAATGTATAATCGTAAATCGTCTTCATTTTTTGAGGCGTTTTTTTGGTTTGATGAATAGGTTGTTTTTTAGTTCCCTCCTTTTTAGTTTCTTGTGCATTACAAGCCATAAAAAGTCCCATAAAACCTATTAATAAGTATTTCATTTCTTCTTTATTTTTAACAAATTTAAACAATCTGAATAAATTTAATGGTTAAAGATAATTTAAAATTATTCAAAGTTATCGGCTAATTTAGGGATCGATTTTTTAGATTTTAGGAAAATTTGGCATCAAAATTTTGATTTATATCAATTTTAGACTTAAAAATCTTTTAAAATAATATTTATTTAGGTATAAATCCTATATTTACTCGCGCTTTGAAAAATTCTTTACCTAAGAAGAATTTGGTTGAAGTGAAATCTGAATAAATGACAAGTAAAATTATTGGTGTAGGTAACTACATTCCTTCTGAGACAATCACAAATTTATTTTTTGAGAATCATCATTTTCTAGATGAAAAAGGTATCACATTAAAACAAGATAATGCTACAATTGCTGGTAAATTGAAAGAAATTACTGGAATTGAGGAAAGACGTTATGCAAATAAAGATCAGGTAACTTCTGATTTAGGATTTATTGCTGCGCAAGAAGCTATAGAAAATTCTGGTATAGATCCTGAGACATTAGATTATATCATATTTGCACATAATTTTGGAGATGTTCGTTCGGGAACAATTCAATCTGATGCAGTTCCTAGCTTAGCTTCGAGAGTAAAGCATTTATTAAAAATTGAAAATAATTATTGCGTTGCTTATGACGTTTTATTTGGTTGTCCTGGCTGGATAGAAGGTGTAATACAAGCCAATGCTTTTATAAAATCTGGTATTGCGAAACGTTGTTTGGTAATTGGTGCCGAAACATTGTCGCGCGTTGTGGATATACATGATAGAGATAGCATGATTTATGCAGATGGTGCAGGAGCAGCTATTTTAGAGATAAATGAAGGTGATGCGGGTATAAAATCGCATTTATCAGCTTCGCATACGTTGAATGAAAAAGATTATTTATTTTTCGGTAAATCATATAATCAAGAAAGTTCTGATGATGTGAAATACATTAAAATGATTGGTCGTAAAATTTACGAATTCGCGCTTTCTAATGTTCCTACTGCAATGAAAAAGTGTTTTGATGATAGTGGATATTCTATTGATCAATTAAATAAAATCATCATTCATCAAGCCAACGAAAAAATGGATGAGGCAATTGTAAAACGTTTTTATCAGTTGTACGATACGCCAATGCCAGAACATATTATGCCTATGGTTATCGAAAAATTAGGAAATAGTAGTGTTGCTACAATTCCGACTATGTTAACGATGATTATGAAAGATGAATTATGTTCTCATGAAATAAACGAAGGTGATGTTGTATTATTTGCCTCTGTAGGTGCTGGAATGAATATTAATGCAATCGTATATAAGTTTTAATACATACGATTTTACATAAATTATAACAAAAAAGGACTAAACATTGTTTAGTCCTTTTTTATATGATATTGAATGATTAATTTAAACTGTTAAATCTTCACCTATTTCTAATAAAATTAATTGAATGTGACGTGAAAAGAAAATTGATTTTGCTTCTGCTTTATTAATTTTAATTGGTGGAAACGTATCATAATGATAGCCCAAAACCTTAGTTGTCTTAACATATTCTGCAGCAATAGCAGCACTTTTGGCTCCCATTGTAAAATTATCGCCAATTGGTAAAATGGCTAAATCTATATCGCCAATTGTATCTGGAATTAATTTCATTTCGTAAGTTAAAGCCGTATCTCCTGCAATATAAATACGTTTTCCATCGGCTTCTATAATATATCCGTTTGGATCTCCTCCATAAGTTCCGTCTGCAAATGAACTAGAGTGAAATGCAATGGTAGATTGTATCGATCCGAAGTCAAAACTAAATTTACCACCAGTATTCATTCCATGTGCATTGAAACCTCTTGCGCTATAATAACTTGCAATTTCTGCATTAGAAATAATTAATGCATTTGTTTTTTTAGCCAAAGCTTCTACATCATAAACATGATCTTGGTGTGCGTGTGTAATAACAATATAATCGGCTTTTAAATTCTCGAAATCGATATTTTTAGCTAATTCATTTGGTGTAATAAATGGATCAACAACAATGTGTTTACCATTTGCTTCGATAGATAGAGAGGCATGTCCTAAATATTGAATTTTCATATTAATGTAATTTTGTGATTAGCGAATTAAAGTGTTTATAAATTCAAATCCAATTAAACTATAACCTAATAATACAGCAAAAAACAAAGCCAACATCGCAACTTGTTTTAGGAATGGATCATAATCTTTTGGATTTTTAACTGCAAAAATTTTACGACGAATACCGTTTGCAAAAAAGATTAATATCAAGAAAACAAATCCTGATAATTTACCTGCTTTTGAAGGTAACATCGTAACATAAGATGCACTTAATATAAAAGGTAGCGTCATTAATGCCATTTGATAATATCTACTATTGTCAAATCCTAATTTCGAAGCGATTGTTATTTTGTTATTTTTTACATCATTTTCTACATCGCGCATATTGTTTAAATTTAATACGGCAACACTCCATAATCCCATAGAAGCGGCTGGTAATAAGATTTCCCATCTAAATACTTTAGAATATAAAAATTCTCCACCTGCAACAGCTAATATTCCAAAAAATAAAAACACAAAAATATCGCCTAAACCAATGTATCCGTATGGTTTTTTTCCCATTGTATATGCCATTGCAGCTAATATAGACGCTATTCCTAAACCTAAAAATATGTATAAATAGTTAAGATAATCTGGTACAAAAGACACATATAATAAAGCCGAAATACAAAGAAGTGAAACAACAATCATAATTCCGATAGCTATTTTCATTTGCTTTTTTGTAATTAATCCTGATGCAACAGCACGTTGTTCACCAATACGATTTGCATCAGTACCTTTTACTGCATCTCCATAATCGTTTGCAAAGTTAGATAAAACCTGAAAAGCTAATGTTGTAAGAAGTGACAAGAAAAATATATCGTTACGAAAAATTCCTTCAAATTTAGCTATAAAACCTGCTAATAATAATCCACTTAATGAAAGTGGTAATGTACGAAGCCTTGCGGCCAAAATCCATTTTTTCATAATGAACAAAGATAATGAAGATTTCTTTTTTACAATCATCAAAAAATAAAGTAATATTGCATAAATTTTTATCAACCTCATCTACGATAAATGCCTCGAAAAAAAAGTAATACAGCACCTTTTTATACCAAAATAAAACTTTCTACTTATGTAATTGGGTTTTTAGTTTTGACCATGCTTTATTTTACTTATCGCTATCGACACGGAATACATTACTACTTCTCTATTGTAGAAAAATCGTTAAAAGGAGAAAAAATCACCGACGATAAAGTAACCAAATACGATATTCGAAATATTGAGGTGATGGATAAATATTATCTAAAAACCTTTGGTGTAGACGTTTCTCATTATCAAGGAAAAATTGATTGGGCAAAAATGCATTCTATTTATGAGCTTTATCCAGTGAAATTTGCATTTATAAGATCTACAATGGGAACGGCTTCTATTGATGAAACTTTTGAAGAAAATTGGGAAGGATCTAAAGAAAACAATATTTTGAGAGGTGCTTATCATTTTTATCGACCTGATGAAAATTCCACTTTACAGGCTCAAAATTTCATCAATAAAGTTCAGTTAGAAAATGGAGATTTACCTCCCGTTTTGGATATTGAAACTATGCCACGAACGCAATCTGTAGATAAAATGATAGAAGGTTTAAAAAATTGGTGTAAAATTGTTGAAGAACATTACGATATAAAACCAATTATCTATACATCTGACAAATATTTTGAAGATTTTTTGAAAGAACATTTTGATGGTTACATTATTTGGATTGCCAATTATAATTTTTGGGTACAAGAAATGAAAGGTCATTGGAATTTTTGGCAATTTACCGAAAAAGCAACTATAGAAGGTGTAAAGACAAACAAAGTAGATGTTAATATTTACAACGGAACAGTTGATGATTTGGAAGGATTGACGCTTTAGTTCTTTGGATAAAATTTCTTAAAATCTACATGATAAGCACTATCCCAATTTATTTTAGAAAAATCTTCGGAAGTGTTTTTAAATTTAGCATCGGCTACCAAACGTTCGCGAGTGGAAAGCGGACGATAAATATAACGTAATTTAGTATTTATCAAATACTTTCTTAATTTTTGAAGCTCTTTACTTTTAATTGAATCTTTATTTATTCCTATAATAATAGATTTTGGAATTCTTTTATCATTATCAATCTTTACACTTATTCTTTTCACAAAATCTATTATTTTATCTGATTTTATTAGAATTAGATCTTTCTTTCTAACTTTAAATTCTTCATAAATTTCTTTATTCCTTTCAGCTTGAAAAGAAGGGGTTCCACAAAAATCATCATAAGGAAACTCATTATTATAATAGTAGATTAAAGTATCATTATAAAATATAAATTGATCTTCAGCAAAATCAAAAAGAGGTTCTGGTATTAAAGAATCTTTACTATAATAATCATTTAAAGCTTTGTTATACTTTCTATAAGAAAACGAAGAATCTGTATTCATTCCCATTGCTAAAATCTTCTGATGAATGGAATCTTGATGCTGTTTATCGCGTTCTTCTTGCGATAATTCTCGCTTACAACTCAACAAACCACATCCTAAAAGTAAAAAGTAAACAATAGATTTCATCGATAATTATTTTCTTAAAGATTACAAAAAAGCAAATCAACTGATTCGCTTTTTTTATTTTAAAACTTTTACTTCTCCATTTTGATATTGATAATCCCAAGTAGATTGTGAAATACCAAGTGTAGGTTCTCCATCTTCATCATATTCTATTGTTTCCATTTTTCGGAAATTATTTTTAGATAAAGACTTGTAATATAAGTCTGTAAAAATTCCTAAATTTTGAAATGGATTTTGAGATCCATCATAATTGGAAAAAGTTGTAACTCTTCTGTTTTTTAATTTATAATCAATATATGGAGGAATACTTTCATCATAAAAATCATAAGATGCTTCGCGATAAACTAAACTATCTAAGTTTCCATTATTATTAAAATAAAAATCTCGACGACTTCTCAAATCATTTGTATAATGTGAATCTGTTACACGTAAATCAATTGATTTTATTTGATTATTCTCATACGTATAAACATATTTTTCCGTATAATTAGGTCTAATTTGATAGGTAAAAATAATATCATTTATTCGGTTACCATCAAAACTATATGTCTGAATATCTTTTGGAAAATTAATTCCTTCCATTTTAGAAAATCTTTCTAAAATAGCTTTATTACCAGAATAATTAATACGACTTTCAAGTTTTTTTGAAAATATATTTCCGAACCCCGTAGAGCCAGAAAGCTCTAACCATTCACCAACTCTTTTAATTACTTTTTTTTCTGAATTATATTCGAATTTTATAGTATCGACTCCTTCTCTAGTCTGAATAAAGTATCCTTTTGGATAAGCTGTAAAGGAAGCATTATCTTCTACAGGAATACTTATTTCCTCTTCTTGACACGACCATAAAACAAGCATAGGTAATAGTAAAAATATTCTCCTCATTTTTCTTCTATATTTGTTCTGTAAGATAATGTTTTTGATAGAGATAAAAAAGCGAATCTGTTGATTCGCTTGTAATTATTTTAAAACTTTTACTTCTCCATTTTGATATTGATAATCCCAAGAAGATTCTGAAATTATTTTAAGCATAACTTGGATCACAGACAAGCATAGCTTCTAATATTCTAATCTTTTTTTGATAAATCGACTAAATATCGTAAACCTGCTCCAAATCCAAAACCTTGATTACCGTAACTACCTACACTTTCATTCATTTTAGAAATTCCTGCATCTCCATGAAAATCTGCAAAAACCAGAAGTTTATTTTGAATAAGTACTCTTTCTACACCAATTTGATATAAGAAATTTATTTCATTCGTTTTTGGCTCTAAATCGGCGTTTAATTTATCAAAAGCTATCATTTGGGGTTGATCTCCTTTGTAATAATCTTTTGTATCCATAGAATTTGATCCTAATCCTAAATTTAGTGTCAAAATCCATTTCGGTGAAACTTCTCTTGCAATACCAAACAACAATCCAAAACCATTTGTGTCAATTTCAAATCTTTCGTTTGAAAATCGCTCACTTTTTGATCCTCTTTTCTGATTTTGATAAAAAGCTGTTAACCTATAATTCATTTCATTCCCAGGTTTTCTAAAATTATAAACAGCCTGAAAACCGTACTCAGTTTCCCATAAAGCATCACCAATTACAGCTCTTTTTGTTTCTGCTTTACGATCTACAATATTATTAAATCGATAACCAATTGTTGGTCCAAACTCTATCTGTTGGGCTTTTGCAGTTATAAGTGTCATTAAACCTAAACAAGTAAATAATACTTTCTTCATATAGTTATTGTTTTTTTAAAAACAGGCTAAAATAGTACAATATTCAATTACAAGTAGGATTAATATCACTATTTTTTATTTCAATTCTACATTCCTTATTTGTTTAATCATTATTGCAATTACAACAACAGTTAATATCGTCATTGATCCTCCAAAAATAATACTTGGAACTAAACCTAAAAATGTTGCAGCAATTCCACTTTCCAAAGCTCCTAACTCGTTAGATGAACTTACGAATATCGAGTTGACAGATGATACACGACCTTTCAAATTTTCGGGTGTTTTTATTTGTAAAATACTTTGACGTATTACCATAGAAACTGCATCAAAAGCTCCTCCTAACATTAATATTCCGAAACATATATACAGATCTCGTGTTAATCCGAATGCAATAATACAAACACCAAACATAGCTACAGCGCCTAACAGTTTTGGTCCGACATTTCCTTTTAATAAAGTAGGAATAGAGGATAAGAAAAACATCATAATCAATGAGCCAATTCCGTGTGCAGAACGTAATAAACCAAATGCTTCAGAGCCTTGATTCAATACTTTTTCTACAAACGCAGGCAGTAAAGATTCCGCTCCACCAAAGAAAACCGCAAACATATCCAAACTCAAAACTGCTAATATAATGGGTGTTGCCCAAATAAATCTCAACCCTTCTTTTATACGCGTCATTGGTGATTCTGTAGATTCTGCTTCAGAAATTTCCGCAGGTTTTTTAGAAATCATTAATATCATTACCATAGAAATGCACATGATAGAGAAAGCGGTAATTAATGCGACTTCAATTCCGAATTTAGCCAAGATTAATCCTCCTGCTAATGGTCCTAAAACAGAACCAATCATAAATGCAGATGACGATAAAGGAATTGCTTTTGAGTAATTTTCTTTGCGAACAACTAAGGCTAATAGTGCAAATAATGCTGGTCCACTGAATGCTCTTGTCAATCCCAAAATAAAAAATGCAAAATAACAAACCCCGAGATAAGCCGGAATACCGATGGTTTCTCTTACAGAAGGAAAATTGACAATCATTAAGACAAAAGATGCGACCATAAATGCGCCAATACCTCTTACCAAAATCATTCGTTTATCTAATTTATCCACCAATTGTCCAGCATAAAAAGCCGTTACTAATATTGGAAAAAACTCAGCTAAACCAATTAATCCTAAATAAATTTCTTGTTGTGTAACTTTAAATATTTCGTAAGCAACAGATGTGCTTTGAATGAATAAGGCGAAAATTAACGAAAACCTTAAAAATATGAATGGAATAAACTCTTTGTTTTTCCAAACCGAAGGTATTTGTTCTTCTGATTTCATTACTTAATTATATAATTTTTGATGTTTTAAATGTACATTGATTTTTATCAATCATATAAGATTTTACTCAATATATTTTGGTAAAAAAAGGAAAAATCTTCAATCATTTCTGACTGAAGATTTCCTTGAAAATTTTATCAAAATAATTATACTTTATTAATTAGCCATTGCTAATTTTTCTTTTTCTTGTAATTGCAGACGATATTCGTAAATATCCTCTATTGTTAGTACAGTCATATTATGCTTTTCTGCAAAATCTATAATCTGTGGAACTTTTGCCATTGTACCATCTACATTGGTCAATTCGCACAAAACAGCCTCATTACCTAAACCTGCTAATTTTACCAAATCTACACTACCTTCGGTATGTCCACGGCGCGCCATAACTCCATTTGCATTTGCAATTAATGGAAAAACATGACCAGGACGATTCAAATCTGATGGTTTTGCAGCAGAATTTATTGCTGTTTTGATGGTTTGTACACGATCTGCTGCCGAAACACCAGTCGTTACACCTTCTTTTGCTTCTATTGTTACTGTAAAAGCAGTTTGGAATTTTGAATTATTATTTACAACCATTGGCTGTAACTCCAGTTGTGTTGCCTTGTCTTGCGTCATACACAAACATACAATACCACTACATTCTCGGATTAATAACGCCATATCTGACGCCGTAATTGTAGAAGCTGGAAAAATAATATCGCCTTCATTTTCGCGATTTTCATCATCAATTAAAAGGATTCCTTTTCCGTTTTGAAGATCTTTTATTGCATTTGCAATTCTTTGGTTGGCTGTTGCGCCAAATTGTGTGATTGTTTTCATCTTGTTTTTGATTGAATGAAACATCACTTCAGGGCGAAACACAATTTTGTCATTCCAAATTTACTTCAGAAACACATCATATTTAGAATCATATCGTATATAAAATGCGACACTGAAACAAATTCAATGTGACAAAATTGTATTCCATTTTCTTCTCTCATCCAGACTGTAACTGTCGGTTTTGGAGTTTCACCAAATCAGTCCTATAACAGTTGCTAAAGGAGTCGCGGACTATAACCGCCGGTAAGGAATTTCGCCTTGCCCCGAAGAAAATTTCGTTGTTGTTAAATACTAATTTCTTTTTATAAAAATTATGATAAACTTTCGATTACAAATTTACACTACAATATCAGATTGTTTATAATGAATAAAGATTATTTTTAGTATCTTTAATTAAACTAAACTATAAAACAATGAAAAACAACGTCTTAATTCCGATTCTAAAATTAATTGGTTACGCTATATTAGGATATGGTGTAGGTTGGATTATCTATTATCTTTCGCCTACAGGAACGAGTGAAAATGCACCAATTAGCTGTTTAACTGGTGCAACTATTTTTTATATTTACAGAGAATATATCCTTCCTTTTTATAGAAAAGAGAGAAATAAAGTCTGAATTTTAATAATAAATATTACAAAATTGATTGAGATAAGAAAAATACAATGCCCTATAAAATACAACTTATTTATTAAATAAATGATTTGTATATCAATTATTTAATAAATAAGTTAGTAATTCTAAACACAAGAAAATTATTATGAAAAAATTATTATTTACTGCTATTGTTACGTTAGGAAGTTTTGTATTTGGTCAAACTCATGATTTTGAATATGAAGATGGAAGAACTTCTCATTTAGTTCCTACAAAGGCGCAAAAAGATAAATTGCAATGTACAGCGGATGCTTATTTTATAGATGTTATTAAGTTAAGTAGTTCAAAGTATGAAGTATCTTGTTCTGATTATGAATATACTTATACTTACATTAAAGATTTCGCTTTACCTGGTGGCGGTGGCGGCGGTGGTGGTAGTCATGTTCCAACTCCTGCTCCTAATGATCCATTGCCTGTAAATTAAAAATACTAAAAACTCACTCTTTATTGTATATATTCTAAAAAAGTTAGATATTTTTTATAAAAGAGTAAAATTATAATTTAAATAATAGGAAAAAATATGTTTATTTTTTCCTATTATTTTTTGTTATTAAATGAATTTCTAATGGCTATGATCACCAACATTTGCTAATTTAGCTTGTGCGAAAAAAGCTCCTTTTACTAGAATTTCTGTATCATTATTTATTGCTTTAATTGGAGTTATTGCTGTATATCCCATATTAGATGTTCCTTTTACTATTTCAATTTTTTCCATAAATTTGCTACACTCCTTGTAATTAATAGT
>NZ_JAVXKG010000044.1:0-6161 GCF_036647415.1 Algoriella sp. | reverse complement strand
CTCAGTTTTAATAAAAATATAAAATTTACTATCTGCTTCTACAATCGCTTCATTAGGTACTGCGGGTGTAAAAATATCTGCTAAATTTAGGTTACCAGAAATATTCATTCCGTCAATTAAACCTGATTTATTTCCAATTACATTACAATGAACAGCAATCGTTTTACTTTGGTCTATAAAAGAGGATCCAATGCTAAAAACCTTCGCTTCGTAATAAATGGTTGGATTATTAGTAAGTGTAAAATTCACTATTTGTCCTACTTTTATTTGACTTAAATCTTTTTCGAAAACTTGTAAATCTAGATGTAACGAACCATTGTCTATTATTTGTGCAACAGGAGAAGCTATGTCTACATAACTTCCTATTTCTGCACTTATACTGCTTACTGTTCCACTAATAGGCGCTATAATTGCTATTCCATTTTTTAATGATGCATTTGAAATTTTAGCTGGATTTATACCCATCATTTGCAATTGTCTTACTAATGAAGCTTTCTGAGTACGAAACATTTTTAAACTCGCTGACGAGTTTTGTAAGTTTTTTTTAGCTCCAGCATCATTATCAAACAATTCTTTTTGACGGCTAAATTCTTGTTCTGCAAGTGTAATTTGACTTAAAACAGTTAAATATTGTTCTTGGATTAGAATATAATCAGGATTAGAAACGGTTGCAATTGTTTGTCCTTTTTTTACATAGCTACCCTCTTGTATGTTCAATGTTTTGATGATTCCTCCAAAAAGTGCAGCAACTGTAGCTTTATTTGTATTTGGAACCCGTAAAGTTCCATAGGCATTGATTGTTGATGTTAATTGCTTTTGTTCTACTTTACCCAATTTCATTCCTACTTCCTTCATTTGTTGTTGAGTAATTTGTACTTTACTTTCAGAAGATTCTTCATGTTCTTCTTCAACTTTATTTTCAGGTAAATGTTCGTGATTTTTTGTGTCGTTTTCATTCGATTTACAATTAAATAAACTGAATAAAATAAGATTAACTAAAATAATTCTATATATTATTTTCATAACTTTTACTGATTTAAGATTGCATTAATATTAACAACCGATTGATTAACTAATTGAATAGATTCCAAATATTTTAATTGAATTGATGTTGCTGTTTGTAAAGCCATCAAATATTCTACATAAGAAATTTCTCCTGTTTTATAACCGAGCTGAGCCGCTTTTACAATTTTCTCTGCATTTGGTATAGCCTGTTCCACATAGTAATGGTATTGCTCTATATCTTGTTTGTATTGTAGTATGGTTGCATTAAAATTATTCGTTAATTGTTGCTCCTGAAGTTTTGCATTATTCTCTGCTATTTGTTGATCAAAACTTAATGCTTTTATTCTTGCTTTGGTTGCTTTAAAACTGATTGGAATTGCTACACCAATATTTACGTAGCTAAATCTGTTCAAACCATCGTAATATTTTTCAACTCCATTTTTTGTATGAAATCCTATCATAGATTGGTTTGTAACACCGAAAGTAAATTCTGGTAATCCTTCTGCTTTTTCTACCTCTTTGCTTTGTTCTAAAACAACTATTTCTTGATAAAATGCTTGTACTAATGGATTATTTTTTATTGCTGTACTATCAACGACAGACTCTACCTGCAATGGTTGATATACTTTTGATTTTACCACTTGAAACTCATCATTTGTATTTAATAATATTTTTAAATTTTGATAAGCATTAACCAAGTAAACCTTATTTTGCTTTTGTAACAGATTAATTTCGCCTCTTTGTGTTTCTGCTGTATTAATTTCTATTTTTTTAATATCACCTGCTTTAAATCTAACAGAAGCTATTCGTACAAAATCAAGATAAAGACTATCCAAATTCTCTAGTTTTTTTTGATTATATTCTAAATATTCAATTTGATAATAATATGATCTAACTTGTTTTAATAATTCATTTACTGAAATCTGTTTATCGATTTGCTTACTTTTAACTGAAGACTGTAACAAGTTTTTTCTGGCTTTGAAAAGCGTTGGAAAAGGAATACTTTGAGAAATAGAATACGCGTGATCAAATTTCGGACTACTGTATTGCCCTAATTGAACATCAAAATTTAGTTTAGGTAATTCGTTTACAGTTCCTAATAAAGCTTCGCTAGATAAAATTGTTAAATCAGCAGATTTTACAGACAAATTATTTTGAACTGCTAGCTCCATTGCTTGATTAATGTCTAACGTTTTTGTCTGCGCATGAACAGGTTGACCAAATGATAATATCCCAAAAACAAATAATATGGTTAAATGTTTTCCTTTAAATTTTGGTAATTTTGAGGAGAAGAGAATATATAATATCGGCAAAACAAATAGAGTTAAAAATGTTGCACTTATCAAACCACCAATCACAACTGTTGCCAATGGTTTTTGTACTTCTGCTCCTGCTCCACTAGAAATTGCCATTGGTAAAAAACCAATAGAAGCCACTGTTGCTGTCATTAATACTGGTCGTAATCTTTCTTTTGTACCTTTTATGACACGTGTAAAAACATCATCTATTCCTTCTTCTTTTAATTGATTAAATGTTCCTATTAATACAATTCCATTCAAAACTGCGACTCCAAATAAAGCAATAAAACCAATTCCTGCACTTATACTAAAAGGCATTTCACGTACTGATAAAGCTAATATTCCTCCTATTGCACTCATCGGAATTGCTGTAAAGATTAAAACAGCTTGTTTTAGTGAATGAAAAGTGAAATATAATAACATAAAGATTAAGAATAATGAAATAGGCACCGCAATCATTAAACGATTACTTGCTTCTTTCAAGTTTTCAAATTGCCCTCCGTATGTAAAATAATAACCTGAAGGAAGTTTAATTTCTTTATCTATTTTTTTCTGAATATCCTGAACAACACTCTGCACATCTCTATCTTTTACATTAAAACCTATTACAATACGACGTTTTCCGTCTTCTCTTGTAATTTGTGCTGCTCCTAATTTATTTTCAATCGTTGCGACTTGGGATAATGGTATTTGTATTCCTGATTTTGTTGGAACCATTAAATTATTCACATCATCTATACTAGAACGATATGTACTGTCTAGGCGCACAACCAAATCAAAGCGACGTTCATTTTCGAATACTTGACCAGCTGTTTTACCAGCAAATGCTGTGCTTAAAACGTCATTTACTTCATTAATATTAAGACCATAATTTGCCATGCGAATACGATCGTACGTGACATTTATCTGAGGTAATCCTCCTACCTGTTCAACTTGAGGAGAAGTAGCTCCGTCAACATTTTTGATTACGTTAGCAACTTGATCTGCATAAACAGCTAAAGAATCTAAATTTTCTCCAAATATTTTGACTGCGACATCTTGTCTTACTCCAGTCATTAACTCATTAAATCTCATCTGAATTGGTTGATTTTTTTCAAAAAAGACTCCTGGAATTACTTCTAATTTTTCGAGCATTTCATTTCCTAATTCTTCATAAGATTTTTTTGTTTTCCATTCTTCTTTAGGTTTTAATACAATTATTAAATCTGTAGCTTCTGGTGGCATTGGATCTGTTGGAACTTCTGCTGAACCTGTTTTTCCTACAACCATTTTAACTTCATCAAATTCTTTTATAATTCGAGAAGCTTGCATTGATGTTTCTAAACTTTGAGAAAGTGAACTTCCTTGAGGTAAAATACAGTGAAATGCAAAATCGCCTTCTTGTAATTGTGGTATAAATTCTCCTCCCATGTTTTTAAAAATAAAAAGAGATCCTATAAATAGTAATACTGTACCAGAAACTAAGAAATATTTTATGCGAATTGCTGTTTTTAAAAGTGGTTGATAAATACGTTCTAAACGAGACATAAAACGATCTGAAAAATTGGGTTTTAAAGTTGCTTTTTTTGATAAAAACAAAGCGCTCATCATAGGTATATAAGTCATCGACAAAATCAATGCTCCTAAAATTGCAAAACCAACTGTTTTAGCCATTGGAGTAAACATTTTACCTTCGATTCCTACTAAAGTTAAAATTGGAATGTAGACGATTAAGATAATAATTTCTCCAAAAGCTGCACTTTTTCTAATCTTAGATGCTGATATAAATACCTCTTCATCCATTTGTTCTTGAGATAATGTTTGTTTAGATTGTCTTTGTTTTAGATGATGCAATGTTGCTTCTACAATGATAACTGCTCCATCTACAATCAATCCAAAATCAATAGCTCCTAAACTCATTAAATTTGCACTCACACCAAATAGATTCATCATTCCTAATGCAAATAATAATGAAAGTGGAATAGCTGAAGCTACAATTAATCCAGCACGAAGATTACCTAAGAAAAGAACTAATACAAAAATTACAATTAATGCACCTTCAATCAGATTTTTCTCGACAGTTTTTATTGCACGACCAACTAAATCTGTACGATCTAAATATGCTTCAATTATAATATCATCTGGCAAAGATTTTTGAATAACTGGAATTTTTTCTTTTATACGCTGTACAACTTCATTGCTATTTTCTCCTTTTAGCATCATTACAACTCCACCTACAGCGTTCACTTCGCCATTATATGTCATTGCGCCATATCTAATGGCATTTCCTAAACGTACATCTGCTACATTTTTTATATAAATAGGAATTCCTTCATTTTTAATTGGAATATTTCCTACATCTTCTAACGAAGTAACCATTCCTATGCCTCGAATAAAATAAGCATTTGGTTTTTTATCAATATAAGCTCCTCCTGTATTTTGATTATTAATTTCTAAGGCTGTAAAAATATCCGTAACACTAACTCCCATTGCTCGTAAACGATTGGGATCTATTGCTACTTCATATTCTTTTAATTCTCCTCCAAAACTATTTATTTCTGCAATACCTGGTGTTCCGTTTAATTGTCTGCGAACAATCCAATCTTGCATTTCGCGTAATTGTTTGGCGTCGTATTTACTTTCGCTTCCTTTTTTGGGATGTAAAATATATTGGTAAACTTCTCCTAAACCAGTACTAACTGGTGCTAATTCTGGTGTTCCTACTCCATTTGGAATATTATCTATTGCTTCTTTTAGTTTTTCATTGATTAATTGACGTGCAAAATAAATGTCTACATCATCTTCAAATACAACAGTAACTACTGATAATCCAAAACGAGAAATACTTCTTGTTTCTTCTATATTAGGTATGTTAGCAATACTTTGTTCAATTGGAAAAGTAACCAATTGTTCTACTTCTTGTCCAGCCAAAGTAGGGCTAACTGTTATTATTTGTACTTGGTTATTCGTAATATCAGGAACAGCATCAACTGGTAATTTAGATGCACTCCAAACACCCCAGATAATCCACAAAATAGTCATTACTCCAATAACAATTTTGTTTTGAATACTAAATTTTATAATTTTATCTAACATTAATTTTTTAATTTAATTGTATAAACAATTACATCCCAACCTTAAAAAAAGGTAGTATGTAAAATAGCAATAACCTCTCTGTAAGACTTACAAAGTTTCTATTGTATAAAACTGTTTTTTAAATTAAATTTTGGGTGGTTGCCAGATGTCAACATACAACTGCCCTTGAAGATTATTATGGGCAATGATAATTTCTTTAGAATAAATTGACTCTACTTCTTGAGGAGAATCTATTTCTGTGATAAATTGATAAGAGGTAATTGTTGATTGACAGCAATTGCAGATACAAATAGAACTACACAAATCCGAATCTTTAGAATGCTCCGCATCAGAATTTATTTGCTGAGAAGTTGTAACAAAGTTAGTTATATCAAGTTTTGCATCATTACATGGAAAAACCGACACGAATACAATATATACTACTAATATGTATGTAAATAACCTCATTTATTCTACAAAAATAAATGATTAATTTTAATTAGCTTCATAAGATTTAGTATTTTTTAAAATAGAATGCTAAATAGTTTTTATTAATAACAACCCGTTGCCCATTTTAATAATTTTAGCAATTAAACCGTCAATTCGAGTAGAATTCTGTAAAATGATTGCCATTTATCAAATAAATTAGACATCCAATTTATAACATAACTTCATAGATTTACTCACTATTATTAGTTAATATAAAACACAAAAAAGCAACATATTTCTATGTTGCTTTTTTGTGTTTTATATGTCTCGTCCTGAAATAATGATACAGAAAAAAGTATCATTATGAAAGAAGAG
>NZ_JAVXKG010000043.1:0-24077 GCF_036647415.1 Algoriella sp. | reverse complement strand
CTTTTTTTGTACTTCTTTTACACATTTTAACTTAAATACTACATCATATTTTACTTTTCTTGACATAAAAATACCCCCAAATAGTGTCTAACTTTTTGGGGGCAGTCTAAAATTGAGTGGCTTTTTTATTCTAATAAAACTCTCCATCTACATAAAACCACTTTCCATTTTCTTGTGCAAAAGTAGAAAGTTCGTCGTGTTCGTAGATTTCATTATTTTTATCTTGATAAAAAGCCCTAAAACGTACTTTATTATCTTTCGCAAAAACAATTTCTAACTTCAACCATTTATTCGATTTTGCCCAATCTTCGATATCACTAAAATCATTAAACTTTTGCGTAGAAGAATGTGTCGTTTCAACCAAATAATTCGTCAAAACTAAGGCAAACGCAGTATATCGCGAACGCATTAATTGTTCGGGAGTTTGAGGTAAATCTTTACCTAAATGGTAAGGTTTGCAACAGTTTTCGTAAGTTTTTCCTGAACAGCAAGGACAATTCATTTCATCTAATTTTTGCAAAAATACACTTTACTTATCTTTATGAAAATGATAATGATCTTGAATAATAACTTGTATAAAATCAATATTCCCTAAACCATCACTTTTTACGTCCATTATTTCTTCTAATTTTCGTGTCAATTTCAACAAAACATCATAATTATTAGTTTTGAGCGCTGATGTAAAATTCTCTTTCACAATATTTATATCGCGGTCAGAAAGTCTGTAAACTTCAGGAAAACGAATTTTATATGTCTCAGAAACATCTGCAAAAATAGTTTGCGATAAATCTAATTTCGGATTAAGATCTATCAAACACGTATTTGCAACAATATCGCCTAAACGTTGTCCATTTTTATTAATAATTGCAGTAATTAAAGCAATCATTCCAAAAAATAAATAAATCTCTACAATTCCAATTACCCAACGTAGAAAATAGTCAAAATTATTGGCACGATTCCCGTCTAAACACACCACGCGAATCTTCATAATCAATTTGCCAATGGTTTGTCCGTTAAGCAAAATCTCTAAAATCAACGGATATAATAATACAATAAAGTAAATTATACTATCTATTCCCATTTCCATCCAACTATCTTGTTTTGGAAACAAATCTGCAAAATACAACAATGCATACAAAAGTATCAGACGCAAAATAGCATCAATAACATAAGCAAGAATACGTTTTCCTAATGATGCAATATTATATTCAATTTGAACATTTTGTGGTGTATTGACTAAAAGTTTATTCATATATTTGGTTCACTAACAACTACTCTAAATGAGAGAAGCCCATTTTATCGATAAAAATAAGGCGAAATGGTCTGAAATTGAATACAATTTGAAAAATAAATTGAATGTTCATCCAGATATTTTGGCCAATAATTATATTAAAATTACAAATGATTTGGCATTTGCGCAAACCTATTATCCAAAAAGTAAAACGAAAGACTATCTGAACGAATTGGCACTTTTTGCGCATCAATCAATTTACAAAGATCAACGCACTTCTTCTAATCAATTTGTAGAGTTTTTTGTAAATGATGTTCCGAATGTGGTTTACAAAAACAGAAAATTTTTATTGTATTCATTTTTAATTTTCTCTTTAGCAGTATTGATTGGTATATTATCATCACATTTTGATCCAGATTTTACACGATTAATTTTAGGTGATGATTATGTAAATGAAACAATGATTAATATCAAAAAAGGTGATCCTGCTGCAATCTACAAATCTGGTAGTGAAACGGGTTCTACACTTGCAATAACAATCAATAATATCAGGGTTGCTTTTTATGCGTTTACACTTGGTTTGTTTTTTAGTATTGGTACAGGTTACATCTTATTTTCTAACGGAATTATGCTCGGCGCATTTCATTATATGTTTTATCAAGAAGGTGTTTTAGGCAAAGCAATGTCCGCAATTTGGATGCACGGAACCATCGAAATTTCTGTTATAATAATTGCAGGAGCTTGTGGATTAATGCTCGGAAATGGTTTCATGTTTCCAGGAACTTTATCTCGAAGAAAATCATTAACCATAAAAGCAAAAGAAGCCGTAATGATATTGGTTTCTACAATTCCGATGTTTATAATTGCAGGATTTATAGAAGGATTTATAACACGTTTATACGATGTTAATTTATATATAAGTTTGTTTGTTATTTTACTTTCTATCGTACTTATAGTTTGGTATTATGTCATATTTCCGTTTCTAAAAAATAGACAAAAATCTTTTTCGTTTAACCAAAATTTAAAATTAAATGAAAGAGAATAAATTAATATCGACTACTTTTCTATTTTTAATTCAAATTACTGTTTTTGCACAATCAAAAACGGAAGAATTTAAGGCTTTTAAGGCTAAATATTCTTCGAAAGAATTTGATTATGTAGAAGAAATCAACAAAGTAAAACCAAAAGAAATTCCACCAGAAACGTATGAACCAAATGGATTTTTAAATTTTTTGAGAAACTTGGCAGAATTTATTTCAGGATTTCCTTGGAGTTTTGTTTTCTATACATTTATCATATTATTTTTAGCGTTTATAGCTTATCGTATTTATAAAAATGGCGGATTATTTAAACCAAATGCAAAGAAAATTTACAACGAATCTGATTTTGATTATATCGAAGAAAATTTGGCGGAAGTAAATCTAAATAGTTTGATTACAAAAGCTGAAAATGAAGGAAAATATCCTTTGGCAATCCGTTATTTACATTATCAGAATTTACAAAATTTATACAACCGAGATCTTATACAATGGGATCCAAAAAAGACCAATCAACAATTTATTAATCAAATAAAAGACGAAAAAATTCGAATTTTATTCTCTACTAATACGCAAGTTTTTAATCAAATTTGGTTTGGAGAATTTATAATAAATGAAGAAAAATACCAAGAATATAAAGCAATGTTTAACCAACTAAATCTTACAATCAAATGATGATACAAAAAAGATTATTGGCGATAAGTTGTTTTATTTTGACAATTTTCATCACAATTGGTTGCAATTTCAATGGAAAACTTCCGAAAAATCGGGAAATTAATCTCAATCAAAATAGCAAAGATCCGTACGGATTATATATTGCGCATGAAGAAATTGGGAATTTAGCGAATGGAAAAATTCAAGATTTAGAAAAAATTTCTGAATTAAAAATCGATTCTATCAAAGCCAAAAATTATGCAGTTGTTGTACTTGGTGACGAAATTTATTTTGATAGTGTTACAAAAAAACATTTAACCAAATTCGCTAAAAATGGTGGAATTGTGGTTATGGCAGATTATTATGACAATTTAGGTGATGATACAAATAGTCCAAACGAAGCTTTTGATATTGATACAATTACTACCGATTCTACAGCGATTGACGAAGAAATGTTGTACAATAAAACGTTAATCATCAAAAATGATTTTGAATTAACAACTAACAAAAGTTTTAAAATTAAAAAGAAAAGAGAAGTAGAACATCACTATTTTAGCCAAATAACAAGTGATTCTGAAGTAATTGGAACATTAAATTATGAAGGAAAATCTTATCCAAATTATTTAAAAATAAAACCAAAAAATTACAACGGATACTATTTATATCATGCAGAACCACTTTATTTTACTAATTATTATTTACTAAATGAAGACAGTTATTTTTACGCAAAATCTGTTTTACAACAACTAAAAGGCAGAACAATTATTTGGTACAATCCAAACAAAACTTATGCGTCATCTAACACTTCAACAATGCGATTTGTGTTTTCTCAACCTGCCTTAAATTCTGCTTGGATACTGCTTTTAGTCTTATTATTCATATTTTTAATTTTCCGAAGTAGACGCGAACAACGCATTATACCAATCTACGAAAAAGAAGAAAATCATACCGTAGAATTTGCGAAAACAATTTCCTCTTTATACCAAGAAAATGGTGAAATAAAAGACATCATTTCTAAAAAAATCGATTATTTTTTATACAAAATAAGAAAGAATTTTTTGATAGAAACGGATAATCTAATCGATAAGAATTTTATAGAAATTGTATCTCAAAAAGCGAATTACACACAAGATGAAGGTCGAAAAATTTTTGAAATACTCAATCATATTCAACACAAAGAACAACCAACCCAAAACGATTTAAAAATCGTCTACCAAATCATAGAAAACTATAAACTAAAAGCAAACATCTAATGAACTACGAAAATACATATCAACCAATTGAAAATCGTCTGGATTTTTCGGATATACAAGAGAAAATGAATGCCATCAAAACTGAACTGAAAAAGGTTATTGTTGGACAAGATGATGTGATAGATCAATTAATTTTAGCCTTACTTTCGGACGGACATTCGTTGATTGAAGGTTTGCCTGGAGTTGCAAAAACAATGATGGCAAAATTGCTGGCAAAAACAATTCACGCAAATTTTAGTCGTATTCAGTTTACGCCAGATTTGATGCCTTCTGACGTTATCGGAACATCTATTTTAGATGCAAGAATCAATGAATTTGAGTTTAAACAAGGTCCTATTTTCGCAAATATTATTTTGATTGATGAAATTAACCGTTCGCCAGCAAAAACACAAGCTGCGTTGTTTGAATGTATGTCAGAAAAACAAGTTACCGTAGACGGTACAACTTATCCTTTACAACCTCCTTTTTTAGTTTTTGCAACTCAAAACCCTATCGAACAAGAAGGAACGTATCGCTTACCAGAAGCGCAATTAGACCGTTTTATGTTCAAAATTATGGTTAAATATCCTTCATTAGAAAATGAAATAATTTTACTGAATGAACAACAAAATAGAAAAGAAACTGACAAAGAATCTTTGGTAGAAAAAGTGGTAAATGGTAAAGAAATTGTAGCTTATCAACAGCGTATAAAATCAATTTTTGTACACGAAAGTTTACTTAATTACATTGCAACAATTGTTCATCAAACCCGTATAGACAGTGCGTTGTACATGGGTGCTTCGCCTCGTGCATCGATCGCTATTTTAGATGCAACAAAATCTAACGCTGCTATAAATGGACGTGATTTTGTAATTCCAGAAGACATAAAACAAGTTGCTTATGCAATTTTAGGACACCGTGTTGTGATGATTCCTGAGAAAGAAATGGAAGGTTTTACAACACATCATATTATTAAGCAAATTATTGACCGTGTAGAAATTCCTCGTTAATGAAATTTTTTACAAGCATATTTTTCAGCAATCGCTTTTTTTATGCGGGATTTTTCGTTGCATTTATTTTTGTGATGGGATTTTTCATGCAACCTATTCTCTATGTTGCAAAAATTTTACTATTCGCTTATATTATTGTAACAATTTTAGATTTTTTCTTAATTTATTTACCAAAAAAATCTGTTTTTATTACTCGAAATTATCCCGAACGTTTTTCGAATGGAGATGATAATAAAATGCAACTTTTGGTTGAGAATAAATATCAATTTCCTCTTTATATAAGAGTGATTGATGAATTTCCAGTACAATTACAATTAAGAAAATTACAGTTTAAAAATCATTTCAAATCATCACAAAAAAAGCAATATGATTTTACTGTAAAACCAACAGAAAGAGGTGCGTATAAATTTGGAATTATTAATGTATTTATTTCATTTTTTGGATTTGTTGAACGAAGAATTAAACAAACCGAAAAATTAGAAATCGCCTGTTATCCATCGTATTTGCAACTCAAACAATTTCAATTGTATTCGACAGCACAGCAACAAAATCAATTTGGAATGAAAAAAATTCGAAAAATTGGTACGAATACAGAATTCGAGAACATAAAAAATTATACAATTGGCGACGAATATCGATTGATTAATTGGAAAGCAACTGCAAAAGCGAATCGATTGATGGTAAATCAATTTCAAGAAGAAAAGTCGCAACCAGTCTATTCTGTGATTGATTTGGGACGAATAATGCGCATGCCTTTTGATGGTTTAAAATTGTTGGATTATTCCATCAATTCAAGTTTGGTTGTTGCCAATATATCGATTCAAAAAAATGAAAAAGCAGGATTAATTACATTCAATAAAAACATTCAAGATCACATTGTTGCAGACCGTAAAAATCATCAAATGCAATTAATTTTAGAAAAATTGTACAATGTTGAAACCAATTATTTAGAAAGTGATTTTGGAAAATTATACGCCTATATCAAACGAAAATTAACGCAACGATCATTACTTTTTATTTACACAAACTTTGAAACAATAGATGGTTTGGAGCGACAATTGTCTTATCTAAAATTAATCAAAAAATCGCATGTTGTGGTTTTGATTATGTTCAAAAATTCAGAATTAAAAAAGCTAACCAACCAAAAAGCACAAACAACAACAGATATTTTTGATCAAACAATTGCAGAAAAATTTAATTATGACAAAGAATTAATCATTAATCGTTTGCATCAATTTGGTATTTTGACGATTTATTGCGAACCAAAAGAATTATCTATCAATTTAATCAACAAATATTTAGAGATAAAAGCGCGTGGAATTTTTTAATTTTTAGAAAATTTTAACCATTTTAATTCAAAAAAAGTACAATTCTTGCTTATTCTGTAAAAAATCATCGAAAATCCAGCCATGAAAAAAATTATTCAACTGTTTTGTATTTTATTTACAACAAGTCTTTTTGCTCAAATAAATAATGTAGACTCTACTCCTATTAAAAAACGTACAATCGTTTTGGACGCTGGTCATGGAGGCGCAGATACAGGCGTAAAAAAAGATGAATTTCAAGAAAAAGATATTGTCTTAAAAATTGTAAATATCATCAAAGAAAGGAATCCTTATAGCGATATTGATTTTGTGTTTTTACGTACGGGTGATGAGCAAATTATCAATACAAATAGAGCGAAATTAATCAATGAAATAAAACCTGATTTGGTTTTGTCTATTCACGCAAATTATGACGTGAAAGATTCTAAAAAAGGTACTGAAATTCATATTTCGCCTATGAATCCTTATTTTGAAGATGCAAAAATTTTAGGCGAAAAAATAGGTCAAAATGTAAGTTCTTTGGGTTTTGAAAATTTAGGAATTATCGAAACAAATTCTAAAGTTTTGCGTGATGCTCAAGCACCAACTGTGATGATAGAAATTGGATATTTAACAAATGATCAGGACAGAAAATATTTGACAAATGAAGCAAATTATACTAAAATAGCGGATAAAATATTGGAGTATTTGAAACAATAAAATACACTTAATCAATAAAATACACATTGTTAAACATATCATAAAGTTATTTCTTTGTTGAAATAACTTTATTTTTTTTCACGTTATTTATTAAAATTAACAATATGAGAAAGTGTATTTATTTTATAGCGCTTGCAGCTTTTAGTTTATTTTCAACAAATGTTATGGCGCAAAAAACTACCAAAACTTTTGTGATAGATGCTGGACATGGAGGTTTTGATAAAGGTTCGAATAATGGTAACATTATAGAAAGTGAATATTCTTTAGAATTGGCTCAAAAAATTCAGAAATTAGCTAAAAAGAAGAACATTAATGTTATTTTGACAAGAGATGAAAATGATCATTTAGATTTACAATCTCGTGTAAATAAAATGCATGAACTTAACCCTGAATTGGTTATTTCATTGCATCTAAATAGTGCTTCTGATAGAGGTAAGAGTGGTGCCGAAGTATTTATTAAGAATGATAATGTAGATACGCATACAGAAAAAATCGGAACTGAATTAGCGCAATTAGTAAGTATAAATTCAATCGAAAACAGAGGTTTGAAAAAAGCTAATTTCAAAATTTTAAAAGATTCTAAAGCCCCAACTTTTTTAATTGAATTAGGTTTTGCAAGTAATCTTACAGATGCTGAAACATTAAAAAGTACTCATCACAAAAATCAATTAGCAGAAAAAATAGTACAATTCTTAGAAAATTATCAAGCGATATAATACAAAATAAAAAAAGGACTTCAATTGAAGTCCTTTTTAGTTTATGTTGAGTATTTATTAATCACAATTACTATCAATAGCGCATGAAGCGTCATTTTCTGGTTTGTTTACATAATCTTTTTCGTAAGCTTGCGTCAAAGCCGATACAAAATATTCGACAGGTTGAGCGCCAGAAATTGAGTATTTACGGTCTATTACAAAAAATGGAACACCCGTAACGCCAATATTTCTTGAATCTAAAATATCCGATGCGACATCAAAAACATAAGCATCAGAATTTAACATTTCTAAGATTTCAGTTTTATTCAAACCGATTTCTTCTCCTAATTCTGCCAACGTTTCGTAATCAGCAATATTTTTTCCTTCTGTAAAATATGCTCTAAACAAACGCTCTTCAGCCTCCGAACCTTTCTCGTTGACTTGTGCAAAATGTATCAAACGATGTGCATCACCTGTATTTACAACTTGAGAATTTTGTTGTTGAAAATCAATTCCGACAGCTTTTCCCATTTCGGCTAATTGTTTGTGCATTGATGCAATTTGCTCCACAGAAACTCCTTTCGCATTTACTAAATAATCATCTACAGAAGTAACTTCCGTCTTAGATAAATCAGGATTTAACTGAAAACTTTTCCATTCAACCTTAATATTATTTTGATTTGGAATTTGAGTTAATGCTTCTTCGAAATGTTTTTTTCCGATATAGCAAAACGGACACATAATATCTGACCAGATTTCGATTTTCATACAAGAAATTTTTGGTGTAAAAGTCTACAAAATTACGGCTTTTATTTGAATGGAATCGGTTATTTTTGAGTTAATTTAAACTTTAAAAATTATTAACAATTTATTGAAAAATAATCGTCTAAAAAGGGGTTTTTAATTTGTTTAAGATGTGGTTTAAATTACCTTTGCATGGAACCAAGAAAAGATGATTTAGTTTCATTTTTATTCCAAAAACAAATAACGAACAAACAATATGTCAACACACGTAGTAGTCGGTCTTCAATGGGGTGACGAGGGAAAAGGAAAAATCACAGATGTTTTAGCAGAAAAAGCGGATTATGTTGTACGTTACCAAGGTGGTAATAACGCAGGTCATACTGTTTATGTAGGCGAAGACAAATTTGTATTGCATTTATTGCCTTCTGGTGTTTTACAAGCAAAGGGATGTATAATTGCAAATGGAGTCGTAATAAATCCGGAAGCTTTCTTTAATGAAACTGAAGGATTGGAAGCGAAAGGTTACACTACAGATCACGTTTTTATCTCGAAAAGAGCGCATATTATTATGCCTTATCACATCTTATTAGATGAATATCGTGAAGAATTTGCAGGAAAAGAAAGTCAAATTGGTACAACAAAACGCGGAATTGGACCTTGTTATGAGGATAAAGTTGCTCGTGTTGGTATTCGTGCTATTGATTTATTAAATCCTGAAATTTTAGCAGAAAAAATCAAAGAAAATTTAGTGGTTAAAAATGCTTTATTCGAAAAATTATTTGATAAAGAACCATTAAAATTCGAAGATATTTACGAAAAATATTTAGCATACGGAGAGCGTTTAAAAACACGCATCATGGATTCTGAATTAGTCATCAATCAAGCGATTGACGAAGGTAAAAATGTCTTATTTGAAGGTGCACAAGCCCTGATGTTAGATATTGATTTTGGTACATATCCATTCGTTACATCATCTTCTCCTACAACTGGTGGAGTTTGTGTAGGTGCTGGTGTTCCGCCAACAAAATTGAAAAACTTAATAGGTGTTTCAAAAGCGTATTGTACACGCGTTGGTAACGGACCATTTCCTACAGAATTAGACAACGAATTGGGTGAAAAAATTCGTCAAGTTGGTCACGAATTTGGTGCATCAACAGGTCGTCCACGTAGAACTGGATGGTTAGATTTAGTTGCATTAAAACATGCTTGTATGATAAACGGAATTACACATTTAGTGATTACTAAATTAGATGTAATGTCTGATATTGATACAGTAAAAGTATGTACAGGTTACAAAACAGAAGACGGAAAAATCATTGATTATTTCACTTCTTCTACAACAAAATTATCGTTATATGAGCCACAATATGACGAATTACCAGGATGGAAAGAAGATATTACAAACGTAAAATCTTTTGATGAATTGCCTGTTACAGCGCAAGATTACATCCACTACATTGAGAAATATTTAGGTATCGAAGTTTATTTAGTTTCGGTTGGTCCAGAAAGATCTCAAAACATTATTAGAACAACATTATTTTAATAAATTTAGCTATAGCCTAACTACTGTTAGGCTATATTTATGAAATATTTTTATGAACGAAATTTTAGAACGATTAAAGCAATTAAACTTAGACATCGAAACAATTGTTCCTATAAAAGGGGGCGATATTAATGATGCTTTCCGACTTGAATCGTTCAATAAAAAATATTTTCTAAAAGTTAATTCAGCAAATAATTTCCCTAATCTTTTCAAAAAAGAAGCGAGAGCTTTAGAAGCAATCAAAAAGACAAAAACATTTCAGGTGCCAAAAGTTATCAATGTTGGCGAAGCTGGAAATGATTTTCAATATTTGATGTTAGATTGGATAGAATCCTCTACTCCAACTGTTGTAGATTGGGAAAACTTAGGAAAAAAATTAGCTAAATTACATCAAAATACAAATCCTCAATTTGGTTGGACAGAAGATAATTATATCGCGATAATACTTCAACCAAATAAATTTGCAGATACTTGGAGCGATTTCTACACAGAAAATCGCATTATGCCAATGATGAAATTGTTACAAAACAAACAATTAATCACATCAAGACAAATCAAATCGGCAGAAAATCTTTGCAAACAATTAAATGATATTTTTCCTGAAGAAAAACCTGCATTAATACATGGAGATTTTTGGAATGGAAACATTTTGCCTAATCATAAAGGCGAAATTACAATGATAGATCCCGCTATTTATTACGGTCATCGTGAAATGGATATTGCAATTGCAAAACTTTTTGGTGGTTTTGATGATGTTTTTTTTGATGCTTATCAAGAAGCTCATCCATTGGCGCCAAATTATGAAGAGCGTTTGCCTATCGCGCAATTATTTCCATTATTGGTACACGCTTATCTTTATGAAGGATATTATGTGAAAGATGTACAAACCATCTTGAAAAAATTTTAAAAACAAAACAAACAAAATACAATGAATAAGTATCAAAATCCTTTGGAATCAAGATATTCTAGTGAAGAAATGCTTTATATTTTTTCGCCAGAAAAAAAATTCACAACTTGGAGACAACTTTGGATTGCTTTAGCAGAAATTGAGAAAGAACTTGGGTTGGATATTACAGATGAACAAATTCAGGAACTAAAAGATAATGCGACAAACATAGATTATGACGTTGCTGCAGCGTACGAAAAGAAATTTCGTCACGATGTTATGGCACACGTACATGCGTATGGAGATGTAGCGCCAAGTGCAAAAGCAATCATCCATTTGGGTGCAACATCAGCTTTTGTTGGAGACAATACAGATTTGATTCAGATTCGTGATGGTTTTCAATTAATCAAAGGTCAATTAATTAATGTGATTGATGGTTTAGCAAAATTTGCGCGTCAATACAAAGATTTACCAACCTTAGGATTTACACATTTTCAGCCAGCTCAATTAACAACAGTTGGTAAACGTGCAACACTTTGGTTACAATCTGTTTTATTAGATTTAGAAGAATTAGAATTCAGAATAGATACTTTACGTTTTCGTGGAGTAAAAGGAACTACAGGAACAGCGGCATCTTTCAAAGAATTATTTGATGGAGATTACGAAAAAGTAAAAACATTAGACAAAAAATTGTCAGAACGTTTTGGTTTCAAAAAAGTATTTGCAGTTTCAGGACAAACTTATGATCGTAAAATTGATGCACAAGCGTTAGAATTATTATCGAATATTGCACAATCTGCTCATAAATTTACAAACGACTTACGTTTATTACAAAATTTGAAAGAAATTGAAGAACCTTTTGAAAAAAATCAAATTGGATCTTCTGCAATGGCATATAAACGCAACCCTATGCGTTCTGAGCGTATTTCTTCTTTAGCGAAATATGTTATGTCATTAGCATCATCTCCTGCAATGGTAGCGGCGACACAATGGTTTGAAAGAACCTTGGACGATTCTGCCAACAAGCGTTTAGCAATTCCACAAGCTTTCTTAGCAATAGATGCAATTTTAATCATTTGGAACAATATTTTAGACGGCTTAGTCGTTTATCCTAAAATCATCGAGAAGCATATCGCAGAAGAATTACCATTTATGGCAACCGAATATATTATTATGGAAGGTGTGAAAAATGGTGGCGATCGTCAAGAATTACACGAAATTATTCGTACACATTCTATGGAAGCTGCAAGACAAGTGAAAATGGAAGGAAAAACAAATGATTTGATTGAGCGTATTATTGCTGATGATAATGTAAAAATTGATAAAGAAAAATTAGTCGAATTATTAGACCCTAAAAACTTTACAGGTTTTGCTTCTGAACAAACAGAAGAATTCTTAAAAGATTTGGTTGATCCAATTATCGAAGAAAATAAAGCACTTTTAGGCGCTCATACAGACCTTAAAGTGTAAACCACGCTTAAGATTAACAAACACACATGAGAAAAGAGAAAAGACTTCCGATTTGGAAGTCTTTTTTTATTTAATTACTTTTTGATAATAGTTCTAATATAAAATAATTTATCTGTACTTATTTTAATAAAATAAATACCTGATTTTATATGAGAAAGATTTGTCTTATAACTATAAGAATTAGGTGTAGCACTTGCAACTTGTTTTCCTAATAAATTAGTTATTTCGATTCTCTTTATAAGATTAGGAGACTTAATCTCGACATTATCTTTTACAGGGTTAGGGTAAACAGATAGAGATTTTACTGTTGGATAATCACTTTTTATGTTACAATCTGTCGTTATATTTGCTTCTGGATATTCAGATTTAACACTTAACAATTGTTGGTCATCTACACATACATTCAACGTAGCGTCTTCAGCCAAATACAATTCACTTTCAATAGAATTATTTCTAATATTTAAATTTGGTACATTTGTTCTTAACATATCAAGTTTATTCATATGACTTAAATCAAGACTAGGAATATTAGAGATTGGTAATAAAAATAATTCAACTTCTATATTTTTCGTAACATTCAACTGCTCTAATTTAGGAGCTCCAACCAACATCATTTTTATATTTGGAGCTTCTGTAAAATCTAATTGTTTAACTCCGAATTCTCCTATCTTAAAATTTATCAATTTTTTATTATTCTTAAAAGTGATCTCACTAAAATCACTATTACCCAATTCTACATCTTCAACATTTGGCATTGTCCCAAAATTTATCTTCTTAGAACCAAAAGCCTCATTTATCTTTATATTTTTTAATAAATTATTATTTTGAAAAGATATATTAGTTAATTCTGTAAATTTCTTAATATATAAATTCTCTAACTTTATATTATTAAAATCAAGTGATTTTAAATCTACTTGATTGTAAAGTCTCACATCTTTAATGTTATTATTAAACTTTAGATTAGCTAATTTTAAAGTAGTTAATAACTCAATTTTCTCAAGATTAATATTTTTAGAAACATCTAAACTTAATAAATTTGTACCTAAAATTTTTAACGATTTTAATCCAATATTATCTGAAATTTGAAAAGATTTTAAAGCAAATTTTTCTGGGTTATCTGCTAACATTGTACCTTCTATAGCATAATCACCGTATTCAAAATTTTCTAACTTTGCATTATTTTTCAATTCTAAACTTTCTAGCCCAAGAATATAATCAAGCTGTAAATCTACTAAAGATGGATTATTATTGATCTTTAAATCTTTTAATTTATACAAAAAGAAATCAGTTAAATTACTAGAATCAGCTGGTGCATAAGATTGAGAAAGGTATACTTTATTTAAATTATTTAAATTACTTATAGTTAATTGTGCCATAAAATCAACCGTATTTATTAAATCAATTTCTTCTAGTAAAGGATTACTAGAAAAATCAATAGATTCTAATTTCTGATTAAAACCTACAAAACGTTTTAAATTAGGTAATCCTTTTAGATTTATATTTTTAACATCTCCAAAACTAACTTCAACTTGACTACTATAAATGTATTTATTTCTATAAGCAATATCCAATTCTTCTAAATTACGTAATCCATCATTAGAAAAATCAATAGTTTCAGAATTTAATCCTCTTATTTTTTTTAGATTTGAATTTCCTTTTACATTTAATTTATCAATCATTAATGAATAATTATCACCTGGATAGTCGTCAACAACAATAGAAGTTAAATTAATATTGTTAGAAGCATCTATAGTTAATGGATTTTTCCTTTCATTTCCAATAGATGTATAACGTTTATCATTCCATAAAATAGACGTTAAACTTGGTAAACCCGAAATTTTCAAATTATCCAAAAGCTTTATTTCATCTATTACAAAATTAGTAATATTCACATTTTTAAATTCCAATTCTTTAATATTATTACGAAGAATAACCTCACCCTTTATATTTGGACAATTAATAATACTAAGCTTGCTCTGATCTTGTAAAATTATAGTGTTATTATAGTCATCAAGATATTGAAAAACTACATTATTAACATCTGTAAGACCACTAGAATTTTCAAAAATTACAGTTTTTTCAGTATTTTCATTTCTCACTATTCCATGAAAAATTCTCAATTTATCATTATCCTTGAAATGAATATTGATTAATTTTGAATCAAATACATAAGCTTCTTCTAAATTCTTAAATAGCAAAATATCTTTTACATTATCTGGTAAATGTGCTTGATAATATACTTCATTAAGTTTCGTTTTATCTGCGTCTAAATATTTAAACTTATCATCTTGTTTAATATTTAATTTAATAATTTTATCCGCTTCAGATTGCTGAATTTCACCATCATTATTCGTGTCAATAGCTATTGAAGCTCCACTTATATCAAATGCTATGTTATTAGTATTATTTGATGATAATAAGAGCTTTTTCATTTTTACATCTCCAAAATTCAAATTTTGTGAAAAAACTAATGTTGAAAATGCTAACGTTAATACAGTAGTAAACTTTTTATTCATCTTTCATAAGATTGATTATTAATCAAATATAAATCATATTAAACTTAAAAAATCATTTTAAATACTTAGTTTACAAACTTAAAAAGGTTAATTCTTTTATTTTTAAAATTTCTATTTACAATCGTTCTTATTAGATGACATATATTATGCGATGACTAAATTATGTACAAATTATACTAAACGGACTTAATAACAAACACACATGAAACAAAAAAAGACTTCCAATTTGGAAGTCTTTTTTTGTAAGTATATCAATCAATTAACCTAAAAAGATCATGTCTTCTTCCGTCAATTCAAGATCAAATCCTTTGATATTTTCTTTGAAATGACTTAACTGTGACGTTCCAGGAATTGGTAAAATCAAATCATTATAATGCAGTAACCACGCAAGATTTACTTGTGCTGAAGTTGCATTGTATTTTTCTGCAATTGCAGTAATTTTACTTCGATTCTTTGGCAAAGAATTTTGAAGCGAGAAAAAAGGAATCATCGGAATTTCTTCTTCCGTACAAACCTCAATTACCTCCTGCAAACCTCTGTGAGCATTGCGCATTTCATATCCAAAAGCATTTTCTACACTGGCAACTTCGCCCATAGATAAAGCAATTTTCAACTCTTCTTCCGTTACATTACTTACGCCAACGTGCAAAATTTTGCCTTCTTTTTGCATTTCGTACATCGCATTCAAAGACTCTTCGATAGGTGTATTACTTTCTGGCATCACACGAAAATGAACCAATTGAACTTGGTCTATTTTCAAGGTTTTCAGATTATTTTCAATACTGGCTCTTAAATTTTCTGGTTTATCATAAGCGTTCCAGCTTTTGTCCGCTCCTCTTTTAGCACCGACCTTGGTACAAATTATTAAATCTTTTTCATACGGATACAAAGCTTCTGCAATCAGTTTATTGGTAATATCTTGACCATAATAATCAGCAGTATCTAAAAAATGAATTCCATTTTCTACTGTTGATTTTAATATTTGTAAAGCTTCATTTCGGTTTTTAGGTTCTCCCCAAATTTGACTTCCTGTAAGGCGCATTGTTCCATATCCAAGACGTTTTATAGTAAATGGATGTTGAGTTTTTGCACCAATGGTAATAGTTTTCTTGATGTTCATTTTTTTAATTTTTGAGATGTAGTTTATAAATCAATTGTATATTTTATAAAATTATAGATGATTATTTATTAATATTTTATTCCAACTTTTCGTAAAATGAAACCTAATAACCAAATCGGACCTACTAAAAGAAATTGTAAATCTTTAATAAAACTTGGTTTCTTCCCTTCTATTTTATGACCAACAAATTGTAAAATCCACGTAATAATAAATACTGCGAGATACAATATCCAAGATTTTGTGCCTAATTGTAAATTAGACAATGAAATAAAATATTCCATAATAAGCATTATCAAAATCATAATAAAACCAATAATAAATGATAATCTGAAATAGAAAATTGAAATAAGGCATAACGCAATTATTGATGCGATACTAATGTAACCAAATACCGGAAAATAGATATGTGGAGTTGGTATATAGGATATGAATCCTAAAATAGTCCAAAAGATTAATGGTACACAAATCCAATGAATTAATTTGTTTGTTGCGTTTTTATGACTTGCACCATATTCATCAAAAAGTTGCTCTATTTTTCTCATTTGGTTAGATTTTAGTTTAAATATAACTTGATTTTGGATTATTATAAACTTTAAAACCGAAATTATATTGTAGATTTGAATGTAACTTGAAATTTCTTACAAAATCCAATTAATGTTATGTTTATAAAGATTATAAATGTATTTGCAATACTATTTGGAATCACACTCTTTACCCTACTAACTTATATTTTTTATAATAAAGCTTCAAAAAATTTATCTGAATACTCACAAGTTGAAGGTATAATAATGAATAAAGGAATTATAAATTCAAACAAAAATTCTAAAATATTTTTTTTAAAACTTTCTAATTCTCCTAAAAATCTTGTAGTATACAAGATGACTAAAAATTATTCAGAGCTTGATAATAATATTAGTAATGGAGACAAAGTAAAAGTATATTTTACACCTTCAAACTCTAATAGTCATAACTTAGATGTAGTTCAAATAGAAAAAGGAAATAAAATTTTATTAAGTTACAATACGCACAAAATCAACTATTATTTTTTAACTGGAATAACTACAATCGTTACATTATCTATCATTTTAATGACAGTTTATCATATAAAAGGAAATGAAATTGAGAATCCTATACCTCCTATTTTATAAAGAATCTTCATTTAAAAAGTTTTAAACTATTATTCTGCACAATGTATATTAAATATAAGCTGATTTTGAAAAATTATTGAGAAAAATAATTAATTTTTTCACTACAAAAAATGAGTATGCCAGAAAGCCAACTTGTATAAGTTGGCTTTCTGGCATACTTTAGAACAACGTCTCGTGAAAAGAAACACCAAGAAGACTTCCCAAAAAAAGTTAGACACTATTTGGGGGAAGTCTATTATTAGTCGATTTTTTTATATATTGAAAACTGATGTATAATATCAATTAAACTTTAAGCAAAACTTATCAAATCAACGTAAGCTTTTTTAGCTCCTTCAAAAACTTGATTTAATTCTTCTTCTGTTTTAAATTCATCGTTAATGTAAGCTAGAAAACTCTTCCAGCTTTTGCCTAAACTTTCGCCATAATGTCCAAAATAATTAAAATTTTCAGATGCTAGATTTGGGTATTTTTTAAGTGTTTTAGCAATTACATTTCCGCCTAGCATAGATCCTTCTATCACATATAATACACCAAATGCTTCTGCTCTATTACTAAGATTAACTTGTGTCGGAAACGTTAATTTATTCAAATTAAGTTCTTCTAAATCTTTCTCAATCAAAGTTGTTTTATCAAAATTTGTTTGTGCTAAAATTGTTAGATCTTTAGCTGTCAAAAAATCTTTAATCGGATTCTCATATACTTTTAAAAACTGATGATTTACTTGTAACATTTTGTAATAATTTTCATCAGAAAAAGTTCCATCGAACAATTTATTTGATTCTAATTTACTTTCAATTTCGGTGTGATAAGTTGCTGTTTTTTCTTTTAGGTAGTTTGATAACATAATTATGGTTTTTTAAAACGTAGTACAAAAGTCGTTCCTTCTCCTTCTTTACTTTCAAAATTTATATCGCCATCCATACGATTCATCATTCGAAGAACAATGGATAAACCAACTCCATTTCCTTGAATATTTCCTGTATTAGACATTCTGCTAAAGAGTTTGAACATCTTATCGTAATCATCTTCTTTTATTCCAATTCCATTATCTGAAATTTCATAAACAACTTGATCATCAATAATCTGAGATTTTATAAAAACTTTTGGAAATTTTTGGGTTGATGAATATTTTACTGCATTACCAATAATGTTCTGAAAAACTTCGAAAACCATTGTTTTATCAGCAAAAACATGTTCTATATTTTCAATTTCTACATGTGTATTTTGTGCATTATAATACATTAAAACATCTTGTACAATTTTATCAATAATTGGACGCGTTTCTATTTCTTTAAGTACAATTTCAGATTTTTTAGCTTTGCTTAAAATTAATATTTCTTGCATCATTTCTGTCATTCTATCAATCTCAGAAATCACACTTTTCAATCTATCTTCCTTCATTTCGCTATCGCCTAACGTTCTTTGTAAAATCTGACAATTCAGTTTCATTACCGTTAATGGCGTGCGTAAATCGTGCGATATTGTGTAAGAAAATGAATCTAATTCTTCATTAATTTCTTGTAATTGCTCATACAAACTATGAATTTTGAATGATTGAATATGAAGCGTTTCTACGATTAATTTTAAAACTTCTTTGGCTACAAAAATTTCATTCTCTTTCCATACAAATGATTTTTGACCAATCTCTTCTTGCCAAACCTTAAAAGATTTTCGTGGAGAAAAATACAACGTTTCTATCTCATCTATAATCTTTGTATTCTCTATCTTTGTAGGATTTCCTGCCCAATTTATGTTGTAAATTTCTTCTTTTTTAAACCAAATAATAAAATGTTGGCAATGTTGATCTAAAAACGAAAACATAACCCCAGCAGAATCTGATGTCAAATTAAGTGTTTCCTTATAGTCAATTAAAAACGTATTAGAAAAAAACAGAGTCGATATTTCATTGACTTTTGCCCATTTTTTAATTCGAAAAATTTCATCAACTTCTGGCGTATGTCCGTGCGTAAATACATTTTCGTGTGTTACTAAAGCAATTCCATCTGCATCTGTTAAATGTAAAATTTCGTGAATATTATTTTGAATAGATTTTTGCAAACTATCTTCTACCAACAAATTCTCTTTAAGACGCATCGCGATTTTATTAAAGTGATTCTGAAATTGCAATCTCTCGTTCGATTTAAAATTAACATACGTTAAACGCGCAAGTCTTGTTAATAATTCGGACTGTAATCTGACTTGATTTGGAATATATTTTGGTGTTGAATTTTGACAAGCAACCAATCCCCAAAGACGATCGTTAATAACAATTGAAACCGAAAAACTTCCGAATGCTTTTGCATTTCTCAAGTATTCTATATGAGAAACCGAAAATGCTCGAATCGATGTATAAGTTAAATCGACTACTTTATCTTCACGACTTATCATCTTAATTCTTAAGTCATCAATATCAGCAACCATACGGCTTTTCTTCTTGATATACAACAAACGCACTTGTTCTGGAATATCAAATTCAGGAAAACGTAGTCCTAAATATGAATCCAAACCTTCGTCTACATTTTCGGCAACAACAACTCCACTATTGTCTTCTAAAAATTGATAAATCATCACTCGATCATAACCAATCAACTCTTTTATCGAATTAATCAATAATTTCCAATTATCCTCAATAGACTTTGTGTAAAGTAATTGTTCTGAAATATGATGATAAGATGATCGATTTTCGACAACAATCAAGCTTTCTAATTCGAGATAAATTATGTCCGAATTATGGTATGTTGTAAGATGATATGTTTGCGAATTAATTTCAATAGAATCACGATCAAATTCTCCTATATCTAGAGACAAAATTTTAGGACAATCAATCTCTATATTTAGATAATCTGTTATTTTTTTACCGATTAAATGCATTGGATTTTCGGAAAAAAGAAGTGATATGTTTTCAGAAACAAATTCAATCTCAAAAGTAGATACATCAATTCCTATCAAGTATCCAAATGGTTGAATCTCGTTAAAGTATTCTATTTTTTCTTCATGACATTCCTGAATCATCTTCTTATTCATATACAAATAATCTTATTCCAAGATTACTCTTGAAGTTGAATATAAAGTGTAATTTAATCTTCTTGTTTTCTGATTTTTAAGATATAATCTTCTAACTCTAAATCGTCAGTTTCTATCAATTCGAAATCAGAGAAATGTGTAATTTTTGATTGAAAAAATGCCAAAACTTTCTCTTTTTCTAAAGTTTGATCGATTTTAATTCCACTAAATTTTATGTTTTTCATGTAAACATAAAAGTCGTAATTAAACTCATTTTCACCCAAATATGTATTGGCTACTTTTCCTTTCCATTTGATGTCAAAAACACCAAATTCTTCACTATCTAAAAACGTAATTTCATGTTGTGCAACGGTATCATTTCCTAGCATAGAAATTCCGAAAGCTAACTCTTCTTCATGATCAAAATCAACAGGAATTGGGTCTATTTCGAATGTTTTCTGATTGAGATCATTAAAATCTAATTTTGCATCAGTCTCAATCTTTATTCCTTTATTATTCCAATATGTACTCGATATAATACAATGGTCATAATTTATCCATAAAGCTCGTTCTGCATTTTCCTCAGAAATATCATCAATTTCATCTAAAGCATCTTTATACTCCTCTTCTTCATCATATTTATCGGTCTCTAAATGAAAATCCATCCATAGATTAAAATTTTCATCCAAGCGAGCGCTCCAAACAAAATCTATCACCTTGTGTCCGTTTGTAAATGGGCTATTCGAAAAATATATTTTGTTATTATCCTTACTCATAAATTGGTTTTGACTTCCGTTTTGAATTTACAACGATTATTCTATTTGGCAAAATTTAAAAAAACATTCACACCTTTTATTCGATATAATAACTGATTATCAGAAGAATAAAAAAAAGCGTAAATCATAATAGATTTACGCTTTTAAGTTATTGTGATAATTAAATTACTTATTTTATAAAGTTTCTTTTAACCATTTAAAGAATTCTGTATGCCAAATTACTGAGTTTTGAGGTTTTAAAACCCAGTGATTTTCTTCTGGAAAATAAATAAAACGAGATTTTATTCCTTTCAATTGTAAAATTTGATACGCTTCTTGTCCTTGTCCCATTGGTACGCGATAATCACGTCCACCAACATAAATTAACATTGGTGTATTCCATTTATTAACTAATGCTGGACTACTTGGATCAAATTGAGAATACGTTTTTTGTGCTGCCTTGTTGTTTGTGTCCCACCAAGAACCACCTGCGTCCCAGTTTGTGAAGAAAATTTCTTCTGTTGTTCCGTACATAGATTTCAAATCAAAAACACCGTTATGAGATATAAATGATTTGAAACGACCTTCGTGTATTCCTGCTAAATAATAAACAGAATATCCCCCGTAAGACGCACCAATAGCTCCACGACGATCTTTGTCTACATATTTTTCTTTCGAAATATCATCTATTGCAGATAAATAATCTTGCATTACTTGTCCTCCCCAATCTTTTGAGATTTGCTCGTTCCACTCTACTCCATGTCCTGGCATTCCACGACGGTTTGGTGCAATAACAATGTAACCTTGTGCTGCCATTAATTGTAAATTCCAGCGTGGAGAATAAAATTGTGTTAAGGCAGATTGTGGTCCACCTTGACAATATAATAAAGTTGGGTATTTTTTGTTTGGATCAAAATTTGGTGGATAAACGACCCAAGCCAACATATCTTTACCATCTGTTGTTTTGATTGTTCTTGCTTTTACATCACTCAAAGCAATGTTATCAAAAATTTCTTTGTTTTCGTTTGTGATTTGCTTTAAAACTCCTGTTTTTAAATCTACTACATAAATTTCTGCAGCGTGATTAATATCTGTTTTTGTTACAATTGCTTTATCTCCAACAATTTCTTTGATATCTGCAATATCAAAATCACCTTTTGTAAGTTGTTTTACTACGGGAATATTTTTTGTTCTGAAATTTACAGCAACCTCAAATAACTGAATTGTACCACCAACTGGCGCATTAAAATAGATTTTTGTACCATCATTACTCCATTTATAACCTCCAACAGTTCCGTCCCATTGCTTTGTTATATTCAACTCAATATTTCCTCTACGTACAATTAGGTCATTTTTATCTGCCTCGTAACCGTCGCGTTCCATGCTCAAAAAAGCTAAGTCACCTTGCGAAGAAAAACTTGGCGAATTATCGTAACCCATTTTACCTTCGGTAATATTTGTTGTTTTTTGAGTTGATAAATCATACTCAAAAATATCTGTATTTGTGCTTAAAGCGTAATCTGTACCAAATTTCTTTTTAGATACATACAATACTTTTTTACCGTCTGGTGTCCAAATAAATTCTGAAACTGAATATGGTTCGTCTTTTAAAACGTCTGTTTTTGTTGCATTTTCTTTGTTTTCAGAAACCATTAAATGATCAAAATTACCATCATTCCAAGTGTCCCAATGTCTATAATTTAATTCATTATAAATCTGAACATTTGATTTGTCCATTTCAGGATAATAATCTGATCCAAAAACTTTTTGCAACTTTACTTTTTCTGTTTCTGCTTTGTATTTTTGGTCTTTATTTAAAGATTCATCTGCTAAAAGCGTTTTGTAATCTGCTATTTCAGAAGCTTTTCCTCCTGCCAAAGAAATCATAAACGTTTTAGATGTATCTTCTTGCGTTTTCACATTAGTTGAAGTTACTTTATAAATCAAATTCTTTTGATCTTTTGTAACTCCAATTGGAGAAACTTTTTTTACCTGCCATAATAACTCAGGTGTCATTACTTTTTGTCCCATTGCTGTTGTCGTCATCAAAATACTTGCGACCAGTATAGTAAATCTATTCATGTTAATTTTGTTCGAAATTGTTGTAAAAATAGACATTCTTTGTTGAGAAACCGAAAATATTTAACATAAAAAAAGACATCACTTATCACAAGTTGTGTATAAATGATGTCTCCGCCAATAATTTTTTTAAAAACGTCTAATCGATTCTTAAAATTAGGCTAATTATTTTAATATAAGCAAGTTAATTAAAAGTTTAACTTATTTTTATGAGTAAAAACTGGAATAATTGCTCCAAAAACTAAGTTTTGTTGAGAGAAAACAATATTTTGTTTGGCTTTATCAGATTCGTTAGCTGTTGTTCTAATGTCGCTAAGATTTGCAAAACCTCCTTTCAATTCGGCTTGTACAAAGAAATAATCCCAGAATGTAAAGTTAATACCAACCATTGCTGCTGTTGCAAAACCTGCTAAATGAAACTCATCATAACGCTCATTACCCATTAATTTTACGTTAGAACGTGGATACAAAATTCCTGCACCAATACCTTCTGTTATATTTACATCTATTCCTTTTCCGTTTTTTGTGATTGGTAAACGTAAAAGATTATCGAAACGACGAATCTCTAAATTAGCATAGTTTAATCCATCTGTATGTTCAAATGTTAAGAAATCTTCGGTTAATTTTTGATCAACATTGTTATAAGTTCCATCAAATTCTGAACCTGTATTGATGTTACCATTCATTTTTACAATTTGGTCTTGATCCATTACATATTTCATGTGATCTATACCAAAAGAAATATTCCAATTATCTGACACAAAATATCCTAAACGAAAATTATATTGTGGAATTGTCATTGAAGTTGGATTGAAATATTTTATTCCAAATGATGTTTGACGATCATGTGCAGTAACATTATCTAATGTAAAATCGTATCCATCTCCTTTGAACTGAATGTCTGATTTATTGTATTGTGCGTGATTCCAT
>NZ_JAVXKG010000042.1:8236-25280 GCF_036647415.1 Algoriella sp. | reverse complement strand
GTTCCAGTGATTTTCTAACAAATTAAAAAAACAAAAACCTCAGACAAAATCTGAGGTTTATTAAACTTATTCTATTTGTTGAAACTCTTCCCAAAGTTGGTTTACTCTTTCTTGGTTAGGAATACCATCGCTACCCACCAATTTACATTTTGAATCGATATAATCTAAAAAATTATCGTCTATTGATGGTAATTTAAATGGTTTACTAAAATTCCGCATTGTAATATTGCTAACATTAATCCCCTCTCTTTTGTAAACCATATTCTTTCTTGATGCTATTTTCACAATAGATTCGTAGGGATGTTCTAAGTAATTATATTTTTTTATCTCTTCTGAGTCCTTATAGAGTTCCCAATAAATGAATAAATGAATGAATAAATAATTTTTATTTAACAAACTATTCAAATTATAATTTTGTCTTAAAAAAGTAATATATTCATTATAAAATATAGTTTCCTCTATATCTAAATCTTCTCCAATACTAATATGTAAATCATTAAAAAGGTTGAGATTAATAGCATCAAAATTCATAAAATTAGTATTTAATTCTTTTTTCCAAATATGCAATCTTGTCATAAAATCTTTGAATAATAATATACTAGAAACTTTATCTTCACCATCAAATGATAGTGTTGGATTGATTTCTTTTATAAGTTTATTTAATTGATTGTAAAATTGAACTTTTGTTGGTTTCATTTTTATTTATTTTAAGTTATAGAATTGAACTATTTTTTTCTATTTCATCTAAATTAGATAAATCTTGATTTGATTTTTGTATGGAGTTTTGATTTATTAAAAATCTAAATATTATAACCACTTGGAGTAAATGGTTGTGGAGCTATATCATGAGCACCACAGCTAAAATATTCTAATTCTGCAAATTTATCCAAGAATCTCCATCTTATTTTACTATCCAACGGTTCTAAAATAGCACGTAATTCTGAAACGATGCAAAATAAAAATAGAGTCTCTAAATTGAGTCTCTATTATCTTACAACTTTGTTTTAGTATATGTATCTAATTGTTTTAATATTGTTGGTATTCTAAATTCTCCATACATATTTTTTATTTTATTTATTGTAAAATCTAAATCCAAACCAATAGACGATATATATAAAGGGTTTTTACTTTTACCTCTGTACAATTCCTTAACAGTTTCTTTATTTTTAAAGAAAGGTGTTTTAGCTACTCCGATTATTGGTATTTGTTTATTCAATTTCTCATATAATTTTCCACCTAAACCATATTCACAATTATTATTAACATAAATATGTCCATCAATAATAATTGCTTCTATAGTTTCCAAATCTATTTTTCCAATCACTTTTAACAAACAAGGAAGTTCTCTTTTATAGAACTCTCCAGGAGTATATGCCTCGATTGATTGAAGATACTCTATAAATATTTTTCTAGGTTCTTTATCTTCCCAATGGAATAATAAGCCTACAACTTTGGCTTCCGTTTCTCTATAATGTACATCTAAGGCTAGAATCATGAGAAGTTATATAATTTTTTTAATAAGATTTCCGTTATCGTCATATTCTTGATGAGTTATTAAAATACCTTGCTCGTTCCATTCTTTAAATAAGCCTACGAAATAATCATATTTTGCATAATACTCTTGTTTTATATTACCATTAGGCCAATATTCTACTTGTCTGCCGTCAAAAATACCATCTTTATATTCTGATTCAGAAGACAGCTGTGTCGTATTAGGGAAATATTCATACTCAATACCTGTAAAGGGTATCCCATTATATAACCAAACCCCTCCCCTCCAATTGGTAGGTCTATCTCTTAAAATCAAATTCGGATCATTTATATCTATTCTTATCATAATTTTAATATAAGTTATATATTCTTCTTTATAAAAACTATCCAAAAACTTCCATCTTATTTTACTATCCAACGGTTCTAAAATAGCACGTCATAATATCGTGTAATTGCATTTACTTTGTTGGTATTGGTTACAACGTTTACGACAGATTTTTCTTTAATAGTTCTATCAAAAAGTTTTTTCTATATAACAAAACCTCAGACAAAATCTGAAGTTTATTATTCTTATTCTATTTGTTGAAACTCTTGCCAGAGTTCATTTACTTGTTCTGGATTAGGAATACCATCGCTCCCCATCAGTTTACATTTTGAATCGATATAATCTAAAAAATTATCGTCTATTGATGGTAAAATAAAATTTAATGTGTTAGGACTTTTCCGAATATCAATATCAGAAACATTATAATATGTATTGTTATAAAAAATATGCCCCCCTCTTAACAAAATCTTTATAACTGATAAATAAGGGTTTGGCAAATGTTTATATTGAGAAAAATATTCATTTTCAAAAATATCCCAATAGATAAATAAATAAATAAATAAATAAGTAATCAAATCCCCTATACTTGTTGGTGTTAAAACTAGTATCATTCAGTAAATTAACTCTAAAAAAATCAATATCAATCATTTTGTTTGATAATCCAGGTTTAATGATTTCAATAAGATTATGACCTTCTTTTCTTTTAGTTATTTTATAGTCCCATTCTAATGAAAGTTCTAAATACCATTTATACATTGTTTGCAAATAATGTTTAAATAAAAGTATGTTAGCAACAGATTTTTCATTTTCAAAAACTGTTTCTTTTTTAAAATCATTTAATTTTTCTAAAAATAAATTATCCATGTTTATAATTTTAATAAATTTATATAATACTCTACTATCTCATCTAAATTGTCAAGATTTTCTTCATTAATCTTTGGAGGCATTTCCAACTGCCCAAAAGGATCAATTTTAAATCCTTTACGTAGATTTGTACTCAAAAAATGTGCTCCAATATCAAAAGCATATATGCTGTCTGGGTTTATAAAACTTCGGAAATTGACACCTTTTTCCATCAGTTTTGCCTCGATATATTCATGAGCAATAAGTTGTTTAAAATATATAACATCTAAGTCATCAATTTTACCATCATCTTCAACAAACATTAACCACTGTTTATTATCTAAAGAATCTCTTTCAAATCTTCCTATTTTATGTGTTACTTTTTTTTGTAAAATAGTCTTGTATAGCTATAATATGTTCATCTATATAGTAATGTTTTTTCGCTACATATATTATTTTTTCAGAAATATTTAACTTTTTACTAATAATTCCAACATCATCATTTCTATTAGCTATTTTAATTGCGTCTTTTAAGGCCACTAAATCTGGTGATCCATCAACTGCATATCTGATTCCATTGACTATTTCTGAGTCTTCAATCTGCAGATCAAATAAATCTTCTAAATCTTTATATTGTTTATTTTTTAATAAGCTTTTAGCTTCAAAATATTTCATCCAAATTTCAGCATTTTCACTTAATAATTTTTGAGCATCAGGTGTATATTTAAAATACACTTCTATGCATTCAGGATAATCTTTTATTCGTAAAAAAGTTGGTTCATCTACATTTGCAAAGCTATCCAAAAACTTCCATTTCTTTCTACTATCCAATGGTTCTAAAATAGCACGCAATTCCGGGACGATGTAAAATAAAAAAGAGACTCTAAACCGAGTCTCTTTTTTATTTTTTAAAATGGATTGTACCCTTGTTTTATTGTATCTATCCTACCTTTTATAAATTCTGAAAGTTTTTTATTTTGCATAGATTCGATAAACTGGACATCATTTCTTTGTGGTAAATAAGCAGACATAACTAACGAATCATCTCCTTCATCCAAATAAACAAACAAAAATTGTTCACCTGCATTGTAAGCATCAATAGCAAAATACGGACGGTTAATGACTCTATTATATTTTTGTAACCATTCTCTTGCCTCATCTTGCAATTCTTCTTGACTATCAAAAATATTGTAATCTAATACATAACAATATTCTCCAGCCAAAAACAATAATTCTCTTAATGCTTTCGGAAACTGTTTCCCGTTATTGTATTTTATCTCTAATTGTTCGATTTCTTCTAAAGATATTGGTTCTATTGAGAATCTTGCTTCTGATGAAGCTTTAGGATTATCTCTAAGATATTGTAAATATTGTATTTCCATAATTTTATTGTACAATTCCTTGACTAGTTAAATAATCAATCCAAGATAATATAATTTCTTTTAAATCTACTGTCGGTATTGAAATGGTTTTTGTTGAACTACCTGTATAAGTAAAGTTAGACATTGGATTACCAATTTTAAGAATAGCGTTTTCACCTCTTTCCAAACTATTAATAAATACATTATTTAAAGCATTGCTTATTTCTGGGACAATCTCACTATTCAAATAATTTATATACGGATGTTCCATTAGAAATATTGACAATAAATATCCTAAATCTGTTATTTCAGTTTGTTTTACCATAGGTTCATTTATGCCTGATAAAAATTGAAACTTTATTTTGTATTTATTTAAAATTGTTGTGTTCATAAAATATAATTTAATTTAAAAAATTGGCTCAATTAAAATTGCAGATAAATGATCAGAAAACACTTGATCAAATTCATCAATCCAGTGTGGTTCAATAGTTACTATCTTAACTTTAGTTCCATCTTGAAAATTTGAAATAAATTTTTTATATGTTTCGCCTTTTGGAGACAATTCTTTCATATATTCAATTTTATTATTATAAGCAAAAGCTACGTCTTCTATAAATTCCTGCTTTGAAATCCCATCTATCCATGTATGCCAACCATCTTTTCTTTTTGATATAACTCCATCTGTCATGGTAATTGAGGTTTTTCTAACCTGTTTGTATGTTCTACTTCCAACTTGTTTAGAAAATACTTCAACTTCATTATCAAGAATTGCATGAATAGGCTTGGAAGTATCAAATACTTCTGAGCCTAAATGTCCACCTACCAATTTGCCATTAATTGATTTAATACCTACCAATTTGTCAATAATATAAGGGTTTTTTACATAATTGTAAGATATTAAATAACTTATATCTTTTCTTAAAATTACTTTTGAGATTTCATTCCAATCATCAATTAATCTTGGATTATTTTTAAAATGAATAAAATTATTTACATGTTCTTCAAAAAACTCTAATTGCCTTTCTACAGTTAAATTACGAAATTTAGCGGATGTATTGGCTCAAAAGAATGAAAATAAGTGTGTTGATTCCAAGGAAACTGAGCCATTATTTCTTCATTAGCCAAAAACTCATCCAACGTATAATCATCATCATAATTAAATACTTCTTTTATAGTATCATCATCTCTATAAGTAAATTCAAAATTTGCTGAATCTTCATTTCCAAATTCATAAGCGAATATCGCAGGATCTCCAAAAAAACATTTCCTTTTATTTGTTTTTTGTCCAGTTAATAGATCTATTTCACAATAAGCAATCACTCTTTTTCTATTGTCAAAAACTGAGAGTCTCTTATATTTTAATTCTCCTTCAATGTACACAACACTCTCCCATAAAACATCTCCTTTATTATTAGTTTGCTTACCATAATAAAAAGCCCAACTTCTTCCAATTGCTATGTTTTGACTCACCATCGTATTCAAATCATCTCCAGCATTAAGATAAACTGTCCCCCCCAATTGTTTGTGTTCTCCTGTTTGTCTATCCACAAAAAATTTTTCTACTTTGTTTAATGTATTCGTAACAGAATCATAAATATTGTTATTATATGTATATAGCATTGTCGCTTGTTGGTCAGTAATGAATTTACCGTCTTCATTTGTTTTTTTTATATATGTACTCATATTAATTATTTGGAATTAATGGTTCAATTTCTTTAAAATAAGGATGATCTTTAAAAAAATCTGGAAACCACTTCACAAATTTATCATCTGTAAAGGCATTGATCTCGTCTGTTGATTGGTTTTTGTCATCGACGGTATAAGCTCCATATCCTAGTTGTGGATTTATTCTATATCTAAAAATAAATACTAAATTTTCATATCCTAAACTATTGGTATCATCATAAAATGTTTTAGTTACCCCATCCAACTCTCCAGTTATAAGATCTAAATCACAATTCATAATTACTCTGTTTTTTAAATCAAAAATCTCTTTTCCTTTAAAAGCTATTGTTTTGTCAGATTTATAATCTTCCCAATCCCATACTGTAAAACCATTTACAATTTGTTTATTTTCATAAATATTACATTGTATTTTATCCGATGGATTGCTATATTTAGCTATTATTGCATTTTTATCTTCATTATCATCAAGAAAATAGGTTACCATCTTGGAAGATGTTCCATTTTTTCTATTAATATTTAATTCTTCTATCTTCAAAATGCCATCTACAAATGTTTTCATTCTATATTCTTTCATCATTCCTAGTTGTTGTTGAGTAATAGGTTGATTAAACCAATTGGTATATTTTATTTCTGTACTCAGTGTTTTATTGTTTTAAAATTTAAAAGGAATATTTAGTTTTCCATCATATTTACCGCTTTTTTTTTGATAATGGCGAGTAATAACATTAAAATTAGAAATGGTTTATTTTTGATAATTAATCAATTAGAAATAAATATAACCAAAAAACCCTTCACTTTTCAGTAAAGGGTTTTCTATATTTTAAATTTGTAATTCTAATTTCTAGCTTATGTTTACCAGTTCATCAAAACCGATCCCCATGTAAATCCTGCACCAAAAGCAGTCATCAACACTAAATCTCCTTGTTTGATTTTACCTTCTTTTTTCGCTTCACTCAACGCAATCGGAATAGACGCTGCTGTTGTGTTTCCGTAACGCATAATGTTGTTGTAAACCTTTTCGTCTGGCAATCCCAATTGTTTTTGTACAAACTGAGAAATACGCAAATTGGCTTGATGTGGAATAAATAAATCCAAATCTTCTGGTGTTTTATTCGCCGTAGTCAACGCTTCTACGATAGATTCTGGAAAACGAGTTACCGCATGTTTAAAAACGTAATTTCCATTCATATATGGGTAAATTTCTTTTTTCGTTAATCCATTATTTTCTTTCAGTAATTCGTCCGACCAACCTGTTTTTGTTCCAGGGAAAGTTACCGCTAATTCTTCTGCAAATTCTCCTTCCGAGTGCAAATTAGTTGCTATAATTCCGCGTCCTTCTTCTTCCGTTGCCGAAACTACAACTGCTCCTGCTCCATCTCCAAAAATAACTGAAACTCCACGTCCTTCGTCAGAATAATCTAATCCGAATGAATGTACTTCTGCTCCTATCACCAAAATATTTTTGTAAATACCTGATTTTATAAACGCATCAGCAGTTGTCATTGCATATACAAAACCTGAACATTGGTTACGAATATCCATTGCTCCAATTGTTCTACAACCCAACTCTTTTTGTACTAATACACCGTTTCCAGGAAAATAATAATCTGGCGAAAGTGTTGCAAACAATATAAAGTCGATATCTTGAGCAGTAATTCCTGCATCTTCTAATGCATTTTTAGCTGCAATAACACCTAAATCTGTTGATGATATTTTAGAATTTGGTTCGACATGCCTTCTCTCTACAATACCTGTTCTTTCTTGGATCCACTCATCGTTGGTATCCATTACTTCTGCTAAATCAAAGTTTGTTACAACTCTTTCAGGCACATAATGCCCAACTCCTGTAATAATAGAGTTTATCATTTTATTGACGTTTACATTTCTATAATGCAAATATACTAAAGGCACATCGTTTTACGAAATAAAAGCGTCTTTATGACATCAAATTATTTAGAAAATTTTGTTTTCAAGATACCATTCACAACGATAGAAAGAACCATTACGGCTGTAGCAACATAAAAGACTGGCGTCATGTGTTCTGAATTTCCAAAAACAAGACTTGCCAAAATGATGCCATAAACTGGTTCTAAATTTACATTAAGCATCATTGTAAATGCACTTACATGTTTTAGTAAAGCAACAGATTCTATTTGTGCAAATGCCGTAAAAATTATTCCTAATAATGTTAACCAACCTAAGTTTGACCAACTTATATTAACTACTTCGGAAATTGCTTCGGGCTGAAACACAACCATAATCAAGGAAAGCATGATAACTCCACCAATCATTTCGTAAAAAGTAACTTGTGAAGATTGTATACTATTTGGTAATCTTGAATTGAGAATGGCAAATAATGCAGACAAAAAACTACAAATTACACCAACTATAATTCCCAATCTGTAATCATCTGGCGATGCATTAAAAATAACGGCAACACAAGCAGATACAATGACGGATAATATTATTTCGGATAAATTTAATTTCCGTTTAAAAAAAATAGGTTCTAATATCGCGCTAAATAATGCCCCCATAGAAAGCGTACTTAATGCGATAGAAATGTTGGATAATTTGATGGAAAGATAAAAAGTAAACCAATGTACACCAATAATAGCTCCAATTCCGAGCAATCTTACTATATATTGTTTAGAAACTTTGAAACCTATTTTCTTAAATTTCATGTAAATAAAAATTGCTATAGCAGCAATCAAAACACGATAAAATACCATTGGCAATGCATTCATCGTTACTAATTTTCCAAATACGCCTGTAAATCCCCATAATAACACAAGAAACTGTAGACGAAACTGAATTTTCGAAACCATCAAACCTTTTTTTACAAAAGTAATCATTCAAAATAAAAAAAACCGAATTTAATCAAAAAGCGCACTTAAAGATGAATTAACAGTAAGTGTATATTGATAAATTTTAAAGAAAAATATCTATTATTTTTATAAAAAAGTTTACAAATAATTTTGGTTGAATAGAATTGAAATAATAAAAGCGATTCTTACGAATCGCTTTTATTATTTTATGTTAATTTATTCTTCAACTTACTGTGTCTATAGCCGTATGCAAAATAGATAACCAAACCTATTGCAAGCCAGATTAAGAAAATCATCCAGTTTTTAAGACCTAATTGCGCCATCATATAAAAACAACATAACATACCTGCAAGTGGAATAATAGACGTTCTCTTGAAAAAACAACGTATTACCATGAAAACATAAATCAATAAAAAGATAACCATTGGTATTTTATGTTTGAAAACATCCCAACCCTTCTCTACTTTTTTATCTTCGTAAACAGGTAATTGAGCCAATGTTTCTTTGTATTTATCTGGTGTTAATTCTTTCAAATAATCATCTAAAAATTCTACCTCAGTTCCCGTTGTACTTTTAATAGTTGCATAAGAATCTTTCAATTCTTTCGGTGTCAAAGATTCTACAAAATTCTCTACTGGCATTGGTTGTGCTTTGTTTGTAAAGAAATCTATACTATCTGTTTTGAAAGTCGTCATACATAAAACCACAACTAAAATCGTAACTATAGGCATTATAAATTTTGCGTTAATAAAAGGCGTTCTGAAACTTCCTCTTCTTGTATTAGGATCTGCATCCATCTTTATAACTGCGGCACAAACCAATACAAATGCAAATAAAGTTCCGATAGAACAAGCGTCTACAACTAATTCTAAATCTGTAAATAAAATTGGAATACCAACTACAAATCCTGTGAAAATGGTTGCAAATGAAGGTGTTTTGAATTTTGGATGAATTTTAGAAAATTTCTTTGGTAATAATCCATCACGTGACATTGTCATCCAAATACGTGGTTGTCCTATTTGAAAAACGATAAATACACTTGCCATAGCTACTACTGCCGAAAATGCAATAATACCAGCTAACCATTGTAAATCATTTATTTTCTCGAAAACATAAGCCAAAGGATCTCCAACATTTAATTCAGAATAATGCACCATACCTGTGATTACAAGTGCAATCAAAACATATAAAATGGTACAAATAATGATTGAAGCAAAAATACCTCGAGGTAAATCTTTTGTCGGATTTTTACATTCTTCTGCCGTTGTACTTATAGCATCAAAACCAATGTAAGCATAAAATACTGATGAAACTCCCGCTAAAACTCCGCCAACTCCATTCGGTGCAAAAGGATTCCAATTGTCTGGATTCACATAAAAAGCACCTACAACTATTACTAATAATACAACAGCTAATTTTAGTACAACCATTGCATTACTTGCTTTTCTTGACTCATTAATTCCACGATAAACCAAGGCTGTAATCAAAAAAGTAATGACTAATGCTGGAATATCAACGACTAAATTAAACCCTATAAATGGAGCGTCTTTGAATGCTAAATATTTCGGAATTTCCTGTGCATAAGGCGAATTAGCAATTCCTTCTAAAGTTTTACCTTTCGCTAATTCGTTCGAAATAAATTCAAAACCCTCTCTTGCTGTAAAATAATCCATTGTCATCCATTCGGGCATATGTATCCCTAAACCGGAGAGCAAACTGGTAAAATAATCACTCCAGGAAATAGCGAGTACAATATTCCCTATCGCATATTCCATAATCAATGCCCAACCAATTACCCACGCAAACAATTCTCCAAAAGCAACATAACTATATGTATATGCACTTCCTGAAACTGGTACCAACGAAGCAAACTCGGCATAAGCAAAAGCTGTAAATCCACATGCTATTGCTGTAAAAATAAATAAGAAAATAACGGCTGGTCCACCTTCGAAACTTGCTCGACCTATTGTACTAAAAATACCTGCTCCTACGATGGCTGCGATACCAAATCCCGTTAAATCTCGAACACCTAATGTTCTTGTCATCGAAGCTGAGTTTTTATCTGACTCTGCTAAAATGGATTCAACAGTTTTCTTTCTGAATAATTGTGACATAATTTATTTAAAAAACGAGCAAATATAATAAAGACAATCTCTAAATAGACTAGTTTTCGCATAAATATTGGTTTTTTATGCAAAATTTCTTTTTTCTTTTGCTGGGTTAGATTAATTTTAAATTTAATTCAAAAAAATCACATGAGACAAATTTTATTTGCAATAACACTTGCTGCAACTTTAGTAAGTTGTAACAACTCAAAGCCTTTATCAACCGAAAAATACGAACAACACTTAGTAAAATACACCGATAAAATTTCGGAAGCTGAACTTAAAAAACAGTTATATACTATTGCTGGACCCGAAATGGAAGGGAGAAATGCAGGAAGCGCAGGAGAAATAAAAGCAGGAAATTATATTGCAAATTATTATAAAGAATTAGGAATAAATGGTCCTAATAATAATTATTTTCAAGTTATACCAGCAGCAACATTTAGCCGAGTAAAAGGAGAAATGCGTAACGTTATGGGCTTTATAAAAGGTTCTGAAAAACCAGAAGAAGTTTTAGTAATTTCTGCTCATTATGACCACGAAGGAATAAAAGATGGTAAATTATACGCTGGTGCGGACGACGATGGTTCGGGAACTGTAGGTGTAATGGAAGTTGCACGTATTTTTAGAGAAGCAGAGAAAAAAGGAATTCGTCCGAAACGTTCTATCTTATTTTTACATGTTTCTGGAGAAGAAAAAGGACTTTTAGGTTCCAAGTATTATTCAGAACACCCTATTTTCCCTTTAGCTAATACAATTGCGGATATTAATATTGATATGATTGGTCGCGTAGATTACGAACATACCAAAGAAACACGAGATTTTGTTTATGTAATTGGATCTAATATGTTGTCTACAGACTTATACAATACCGTAAAAGCTGCAAATAAAGATTTAGGAATAAATTTAGATTATCGTTATGATGATCCAAATGATAAAAATCGTTTTTATTATCGTTCTGATCATTACAATTTTGCAAAGCATAACATTCCTTCAGTTTTCTTTTTCAATGGTGTTCACGATGATTATCACCAACCAGGCGATACGCCAGACAAAATTGAATATGATTTGCTAAGACGTCGTACTCAATTAACTTTTAATACTGCTTGGATGTTGGCTAACGCTGAAAATAGACCAGTTGTAGATAAAGAAACTACAATGCCAGCTACGAGATAAAATAGAAATCTATATATTTTATAAAAGCCTCTAATTTATGTAGAGGCTTTTTTTGTGAATAAATTTAAATCTTAAAAACAGATTAACAAATTCACTATTTTTTTAAACTCTCAAATTTTAAATTCCTTTCATATACTTAATTTCGAGCAAATCCTTAACTTTGTTCAACTAAAAAATAACAAACAATGAATAACGATATTCTTAATTTGGAGCCAAAAGCAATCTGGAAAAATTTTTCTGCATTAAATTCTGTTCCAAGACCATCAAAAAAAGAAGAAAAAGTTCGTCAGTTTATCATCAAATTTGGAGAAGATTTAGGTTTGAAAGTTGAGACAGATGAAGTTGGAAATGTTTTAATCAAAAAAGCGGCTTATCCAGGAATGGAAGATCGTAAAACAATTGTGATGCAATCGCATTTGGATATGGTTTGTCAAAAAAACAACGATGTTGAGTTTGATTTTGATACGCAAGGAATTGAAATGTACATTGAAGAGGACAAATTTGTTACTGCAAATGGAACAACTTTAGGTGCTGACAACGGAATTGGTGTAGCTACAATTATGGCTATTTTAGAATCTAAAGATATTCCTCATCCTGCTGTTGAAGCATTTTTCACAATAGATGAAGAAACAGGAATGACAGGTGCTTTAGGTCTTAAAGGTGGTTTTTTATCTGGAAAAATCTTATTGAATTTAGATACCGAAGAAGATGACGAATTAGACATTGGTTGTGCTGGTGGTGTAGATGTAACTGCTACAAAAACATATACAGCAGAAAATGTAGAAGGAACTTCTTTTCTTTTAACTTTAAAAGGATTGAATGGAGGACATTCTGGTATTCAAATCAATGAAGGTTTAGGAAACTCAAACAAGTTAATTGCTCGTTTATTAAACTTAGGTTTAGAATTTGGTCTTCAAATTGCACACATGGAAGGTGGTAGTTTACGTAATGCAATTCCACGCGAATCTTGGGCTAAAATTGTAATTCCTACTACAAATGTTGATGCTTTTACAACGGCTTACGAAACATTAAGAGCTGATATTATTGAAGAATATCAAACTGTAGAGCCTAAGATGACGATTACTTTAGAAGAAACTGATGCAATTACAACTGCAATGTCAGCACAAGATTCTAAGATTTTTGTTCAAACAATTATGGCTGCTTTTAACGGTGTTTATCGTATGAGTCCTGATGTTGCTGATTTAGTTGAAACGTCTAACAATGTTGCACGTGTTGAAGTAATTGACGGTAAAGTTAGAATTTTATGTTTAACACGTTCTTCTGTAGAATCTAACAAAACAGCTTTAGCAGAAACATTGAAAGCTGGTTTCGAATTAGGAGGTTTTGAGGTTACTTTTTCTGGAACTTATCCAGGTTGGAAAGCGAATCCAAAATCGGAAATTCTTGACGTTATGAAAGCTTTATATGTAGAAAAATACGGAGAAGAACCTAAAGTAGTTGCTTGTCATGCAGGTTTGGAATGTGGTATTATCGGAACAAATTATCCTGGTTTGGATATGATTTCTTTTGGACCAAATATTACAGGAGCTCATTCACCTGACGAAAGAGTTGAAATAAAATCTGTTCAGAAATTCTGGGATTATTTATTGGATATTTTAAAACAAATTCCTTTAGATGGTCCTGTTGATTATAGCTGTGCTAATTCAAAAAATAGTTAAGAATTTTCTTAAATTATAATATACATTTAAAATGGTCAGAAAGCTTTCCGACCATTTTATTTATTTTTTTTGTAAAAATAAACATGAAGCTGAATAGTTAGAATTATAATTATTCAGATAGTAATTTAGCATAAATTTCCATTCATCAAACTTATAAAATGGAAGTAGAAATCGAGCAATTTTAATAGGAATTAAGTTTGGGCGAGCTTTCAATTGTTTATTGAATGAATAATTATTTTCAATAATTTTAGCATCTATAATATTAAAATTCTCAAACAATTCTTGCTGTAATTTATCTGGTGAAGCACGGTAATAACTTTCGACAGGATCTGGTGCTGGAGGAAAAACGTGCGAATTTGTAACAATTAAATAGCCATCTTTTTCTAAGATTTCATTCAATATTTCAGATAATTTCTTGCGTTGTTTTTTATCCAAATACATCAATACGTTATTGAATAGAATACATTTTACTTTTAAAGTTTTAATTTCTTCAAGGAAATTTCTATCATACAAATCTCCCACAATATCCACGCCATCAGCAGCTTTCATATCCAAATGAATTACATTTTTTGATTCATTAGGTATTAAATCAAAAATATTTTTCTGAATATGACTTTGTCTTTGTGTTCGGTATTCTTTTGTAGAGCTTCCTACATTCAATATAGGAAGTGAGTTAAGGAGAATAATTTCATCAATTTTTTCTCCTACCCAGATAGATTCTTCTAGTAGCATTTTTAGGTAAGGTAGAGTTAGTGTTTAAAAATAATAAAATTATTTTATTTTAAAACACTTTAGGACAATAAAATAAATATTATTGCCAATAATGCCAGTTTACTCCATCAAACAATGCTAAAGAATCACTTGTTGTGTCATAAACAATTGTACCTATAGAAGCATTATTACCAATTGTTGTATGTGGATTAGCCACATAAGGAAGTATCAAAGCTCTTGTAGATGATTCTAATACTAAAACTCCTGGTTTTGATGAAATATTTGCCCCTATTATGACACCATTTCCTACATCAGCACCTGTATTAAGAAAAGGATTTGCTGAGAAACCTCCATTTAATGTTAAATTTTTCCAAGTAGTTCCTTCTAACATATTAATAGATTGTGAAGTACTATTTACAATAAAAGTACCTGCAACAGCATCACTCGGATTTGTTGATACAGTAGGTAAAACAATTCCTTTATTATCAGTTCCAAAATCTAATAAAGTACTATTATTAGATACATTAGGTTTACCAATTGCTACTTGCGCATTTACAAGAAAACAAATTAAGGTAAAACATATAAATACAATATATTTTTTCAATTTTTTACTATTTTATTATTAATCATTACAAGCTTTCGCAATACAACTCCATCCTGTTTTGGTAGAATTTATTGTAGGAGAAGTTCCTCTATAAAGTTTTACACACTGTGCAGAAGTGTCATAAACCATCATTCCTTTTATAGGATTAACAATTTGATTAACATTATCTACATAAGAAATCACAAAACCTTTTGTGTTAGAATCTAAAACAAGATATCCATTTCTTACTTCTGTTGGCCAATTGTTTCTGGTTTTATTTTTTGTTAAAATTCCTGCATTTGAATCTAAGTTTTGTCCGCCAGAATTTCCTACTTTCATACATACTTTTGCGATAAAATTAACAGTCATTACATTACTTGCTACACTTGAACATGAGTTAGAAACCACCACATAATAATAATCTGTACCAACAGTAGCTTTTGTTGGAGGTGAATAAGTAGATGATGTTGCACCAGATATTAATACTCCGGTTGTGTTATTATTTGTTGTATTGCTATACCATTGGTAAGTTGGTGAAGTTCCTGAAGCTACTAAACCTGTAAGTGCTGTTGGTACTTCTCCTACAACTCTTGTTTGCGGTGTTGGAGATGGTTGCGTTGTAATACCTACTGGTTGGGTTACAGTAACAACTGCCGAAGCAGGACTATAACAATTACCCGCAGTATTATAATAACGTGCAGTATAAGTACCAGGACCAACTACACTACTTGCTAATGGTGTTGTACTACTTCCACTAAACCAACGTAAACTTGCAAATGGAGCACCTGGAACAACTGTATTAATTAAAGAAGAATTAAGATCTACTGTAGGATTTGCACATATTGCTGTAGCTCTTACATTAGAAACTGGGTAACCATATAACTCAGGATTATCCAGTTGTACTGGACTTGCGCCAGTTGGATAAATCCTTACCTGATAAGTTCTACCAGGAAGCATCTTATAAGAAATAGGATAAGTTGTATTTACCGTAAAACTTTGATCTGTTAATAAAATTGTTTCTGTACCACTTGTAACATCAAATATAGTAAGACTAAACCTAAAAGCTGTACTTACATAATTAGCTTTATATTGACTAAGTTGTAATATTGGATTACCGGCTGGTATTGTAACTTGTGTGTATATGTAATTATTACCAGAAGTTGGTGCTACTCCAGCAGTAGTACCTGTTACCCTAATGACAGTACGTTGTTGAGTTGATACAGTAACAATTTCTGCTGTTAATGTTAAGTTAGTAGCTGCAGAATTTTTAGTCAAATCACTAAAAGACAAACTATTACCTAACCAAGAACCTGTATAATCAGGTTTTAAGTGAGGTGCAGTAGAAGGATTAGGAACATTAGCATCTCCATTAAAACCAAGTAAGTACGTACCTGTACCAATAGGACATTGTGTTTGTGCAGATACAATCGCACTTCCACAGATAAAAAATAATAGACAATAAATAAAATTTTTCATAATTAGTCAAATTACATTAAAGCTCAAATAGGGATTGGAATTAAAATTTTGATTTACAAATATATACTAATTGTTATACACAGTAAAAATAATTTTAACTCTTTATATAAAACAACGACGTAAACTCTCTTTCAAAATTGTTGTTTTTAGAAAAATCAAGAATAATAAATTATAAAAATGGCTCGATTCATTCAAAATGTTGTAGAAGATTTACTTCAAAATAAAACTAATTTCATCCACACAACATTGGTATTACCAGGAAAAATACCAATGTTATTTTTTAAGCAAGAATTTTAACGTCAATCCCAAAATATTATTCTTCCGAAAATGAAAAATATCAAAGAATTAATGAGCGAATTAGTCAACTTTGATAAAAGTTAAATTCACCTTTATCATTTTTATAAATATCACATTGCGTGTTGTAATACAAATCATCACCACAAACTACAAAATCCACATACTAGATATAAATTATTTAATGAAATAACTGTTTTTAATCAAGTCCAATTAACAGAAATGTTAATTAATTGAAAATAAGTAGTATAAAATATTTAATAATGATAAAAATCAATCTATTATTTATTAAAAGCAGTTATTAATGAGAATTAATTAAGTCCTAAAATCAATTTTTTGTGGCTATTTATAAGAGAATTCAAAAACTCTAAATCAAGAATAAGATCAATAAACAGTAATCTCAATTTACTAAAACAAGTAATTATTTATTCAGAAAAACACAATAATAAACGATTAATTAACTAAATATTAGGAGAACAACCTATAATC
>NZ_JAVXKG010000042.1:0-8226 GCF_036647415.1 Algoriella sp. | reverse complement strand
AAATTGAAGACAAACAAAAATGAAAAAATTTTTATTATCCACTCTTTTAGTGGTTATGCTTTTTCCTTTTCAAGTAAAAGCTGACGAAGGAATGTGGTTCTTGATGTTCATAGAACGATTGAATCACCGCGATATGCAAAAACAAGGTTTACAATTAACTTCAGAAGAAATTTATAGTATCAATAATAACTCATTAAAAGATGCTATTGTTCAGTTTGGAGGTGGTTGTACTGCAGAAATAGTTTCTAACCAAGGTTTAGTATTAACAAATCACCACTGTGGTTATGGTAATATTGCAGAATTATCTGCACCAGAACATGACTATTTAAAAGATGGTTTTTGGGCAAAAACTAAAGCTGACGAATTAAAACCAAAAAATTTGAAAGTACGTTTCTTTGTTCGTATGGATGATGTTTCGAAACGTATTTTAGGTGTTGTAAATGATAAAATGTCTGAAGCTGATCGCGAAAAAACGATCAACCAAGAGATTGCAAAAATTGAAAAAGAAAATAGCGAAAATGGAAAATATGTTGTTTCTGTTCGTTCATTCTTTCAAGGAAATGAATATTACTATTTTGTTTACCAAGATTACGAAGATGTACGTTTAGTTGGTACGCCTCCAAGCTCTATTGGTAAATTTGGTGGAGATACAGACAACTGGGAATGGCCACGCCATACAGGAGATTTTTCTATGTTTCGTGTTTATGCAGACAAAAATGGAAATCCTGCTGCATATTCTACAAACAATGTTCCTTTAACGCCTAAACATCATTTACCTGTTTCTTTGAAAGGTTATGAAGTTGATGATTTTGCAATGATTTTGGGATATCCAGGTCGTACAAACCGTTGGATGCCAGCTCAAGGTGTAGCTCAAAACGTAGAGTTTGCTTATCCTGCTTGGGTAGAAGCATCTAAAGTTACAATGGACCAAATGAAAAAATACATGGACAAAAATCAAAAAGTAAATATTGATTATGCGTCTAAGTATGCTGGTGTTGCAAACTATTGGAAAAATCGTGATGGAATGATTGAAGCGTTAAAACTTCATGGAACTGTTACAAAGAAAACAAAAGAGGAAGACAAATTTAACAAATGGGCGAATAAAGCGAAAAACAAAGCTGAATATGGTGATGTTGTAACTAATTTGAATAATTATTACGCAAAAACTAATTTAGATGCGCGCCATAATAATTACATCAATATTTTATTACGTTATTCTACTTTTGCAAGTGCTCCTTATTCTATTGGTAAAGCATTAGAAAATTATGCGGCTGCAAATGAAGCGAAGCGTAACGAAATGCGTCCAAAAATTCAGAATGCAATCAATGGTTATTACGAAAAAATGTACTTACCATTAGAAAAAGATTTATTAGCTGCTCAATTAGGTTTATATGCTTCTAAAGCAAAAGAAGCTGGTTTAGCACCTTATGTTGCTGATTTAGCAAAATCAAACAATAACAATTTTACTGCTTATGTAAATGATGCTGTTGAAAGAAGTTTCTTTGCTGATCAAAAACAAGTAGAAAATTTCTTGATTTCTCCAGATGTGGAGGTTCTTAAAAAAGATCCATTATATGTATTGTCTAGTGCTTTGGTAGAAAGAGCTTCTAAACAAACAGAAGAACAAAAAACATTGAATGATTCTTATTCTAAAAACTTCCGTTTATTAGTAAAAGGATTACGTGAGTCTAAAGTTGGTAACATTTTATATCCAGATGCTAACTCTACTCTACGTTTAACTTACGGTTCTGTACAACCATTACCAAAAAGTGCTAACCCTAAACGTCAACCAGATGTTGCGTCTAACTATTTTACAACGTTAGAAGGTACAGTTGCAAAACATATTGCAGGTGACGAAGAATTTGAAAATCCACAACGTTTGTTAGACTTAGCGAAAGCGAAAGATTATGGACAATATGCTGATAAAGATGGATATTTACACGTAAACTTTTTATCAAATAATGATATTACAGGTGGTAACTCTGGTTCTCCGGTAATGAATGGTAAAGGTGAATTAATTGGTCTTGCATTCGATGGAAACATAGAAGCAATGGCAGGAGATGTAATCTTCGATCCAAAATTACAACGTACAATTTCTGTAGATATTCGTTATGTCTTATGGGTTGTAGATAAATTTGCTGATGCTAAACACATTGTTGATGAAATGACAATTGTTCGCTAAAATAAAGTATTTTTAAGCAATATATAAAAGCCTTGTATGTACGATTAGTATATACAAGGCTTTATTTTTTTGAGAAAATCATTTCAAAAATTTATATTTTTGCGAAACCCCTATTATAATTAATTTTAAAATTTATAAAATGAAAAAACTTATACTATTTACATTTCTAACTTTCTCATTATTTTCAATAATATCATGTTCAAATGATGATGACTCTAAAAATAACGAAAATAATATTGTAGAAAAAAAATTAATCGAAAGAGTTACTTATACAGAAGGATATGATAGTAAATTAATCGAAAAATTCACATACAATAACCCAATAGGTTTTGTTTCTGAAAGGAGCTCTTTAAACTCGAGTACAAATGTAGAAACTATTTCAAAATATGAATATTCTAATAATATAGTCATTGAAAAAAGATATAGAAATAATAATTTGATTAATACCTTTATTTATTCCTTAAAAGATAATACTTACACTTTACAATCATTTAATTCAGATGATTTACTAGTATCTACAAATATTGATAAAATTGAAAACAAAAAAATTGTTTCATCAAAAAGATATAATAATAAAGGAGAAATAATATATGACTCGTCAACAGAGTATAAAAATAACTATCTGACTCAAATTGAGACTGAATCTATTTCAAATACAAAAACAACAAATACTTTTTTAAGTAATAAAATTAAAAACTTTAATGCTCCATTCGCCTATATTATTACTAATGATCAACCATTAACAAAAACATCTGAAACTTTTCAAAATGGGAATATAAAATTTGTTGAAAATAGATATGAATTCGACAAGGATTATTACCCTACAAAAGTAACATTAATTACTTCAGACGGTAATAATATAATTACCATTAATACTTATAACAAATAAGTCTCAAGCAACAAACTGAATAACGAGTAATAATAAATCCCTTTATTAAATTTAATAAGGGGATTTATTTTATTTATTTAATGTAAAAATTGACCATATAAGGTATTAATATTTTTTTATTAAAAAAAATAAAACATCAGTAACCTATTGATTATCTTTGATTAAACTCTACTATTAAGTATTTAATTATAAAATTTAGAGTTATGGAAAACTATTTAATTAATTTTAAAACAATTTGCATTATTGTTTTTTATTCTTTTTCTACATTTATTTATGCTCAAGTTGGGATAGGTACTACGGATCCGAAAGCAACTTTAGAGGTGTCAAAATCTTTAATAAATGAAAACACCTCCACCGATGGTATTATTGCTCCAAAATTAACAAAAATTCAACTTGCTAATAAAACCGCAGGAACTTATGGTACAAATCAAATTGGTTCAATTTTGTACATCACCGATATATCAGGAACAATTAGTGGACCTAGTCTTAACCAAGTTACAGAAATTAATTCAATTGGATATTACTATTTTAGTGGAACAAAGTGGAGTTCATTTAATACGAATAATAGTATAGGATCTTCAGTTATACCATTAAATTCTATAAACGCTTCAGTTGCTACAACTATATTAGGAGGTTTAATAGGTACTTCTACTGTATTAGGGCCTGGAGTTTCTAAAACTGGTATTAGTTTAACTGGTACTACTTTAAATTTACTAGGTGATGCAAATGGAGCCGCAATAACTTTACCACGTAACTGTATAATAAGATCAATATCTTTTAATCATTACACTAGCGCTGCTATATCATTAATAGGTAGTACACTTTCTTTACATCTCCAAATTTATAAAGCTAATGCCGTTTCTAATGCTTATGAGCCTATCTTAAATACTCTTGTTTCAAATGAATTAACAGGACTCATTTCTCTAGGTCATATGGCTTCAAATTCTATTTCAAATTTAAATATACCGTTAGCTGCAAATGATAAAATTGTAGTTTTAATATCAGCAACAGCAACAGGCTTATCGCTTATAAACACATCAACTGGATTTGTGTCTGCAAGTATCGGACTAGATTAAATTAATATTTCCCATTTTTTATAAGTTATAGAATCAGAAAAATGACAATTGTATAATGAATATAGATACTTCCTGTTGGCTTAACAAACCTAAATCCTGTTTTAGCCGTAAGTGATATATCTACTTATCCGCTTTTATCATTTCTTTTGAGTTACTTAATAAAATAAGAAAAACATTAACAGTTTCTAGAATTAACTGAATTGGAATACAACTTACCTCTACTTCTTTTTTTTAACTATATATAACAAGGCTTTATTTTTTAAGAAATGTTTATAAAAATGAGATGATACATTTTCAATTTTCCCATAAGAAAGTTAATTATTTTAATATTTTATTTTTTTACGGGAAGATTCTGACCATCTTTAGCACTACCTAGCAAAATATAAATAAAATCAATGAACGCCCAAATTCCTAAACCTCCTAAAGTTAGAAACTTACCTATTCCTAATCCAATATTTCCAAGATAAAATCTATCAACTCCCCATACTCCTAGGAAAAAAGATAATAACGTTGCAACAGTTTTACTTTTGGGAGAAACTTCGTTTATATTAATTTGATGATTACTACTAGCTACTGTTACATTATTGATTTTTAAATCTTCAAGTGCAATTGGCTCTTCATCTATATAAGCATCAATATATCTTTTAATTTCTCTAAAAGCTTGTTCCTGATTCTTTGTAAATATTACACTATTTTCATCACTTGTTGCATCAAAAGCTCCTCCTCTCGCTTCAACTCCTCCAAGTATAGAAAATTGAATATATCCATTAGTTACACTTCCTGGCGCCTTAAACTGAATAGCAGTTATACTTTTCATTGGTATCTCTTTATCTCCTTTATACCCATGACTAGCCTTAGCAAGTAATCCTTGACGTTTAATTATTACTCTCTTTGAAGTTAGTGTTATTTGTCCTCCAATTCCATTTGTCGTTAATTGTTCCATTTTTTTATTTAAGACTTTAAATTTATACAATATATAATAAGAAGCTAAAATCAATAACACTAAAAAAATAATCTTAATATTTTGTAGGATTAACTTAACATCTAATATTTTTCAATATACTCCTAAGACTCTTCACGTAATTACGTGAAACCGTAAAAGAAGAACAATACTTAAAATATTTTTAAATCGCCATCTTTTATCCATTGTTTCTTTTTCATAAAAATATAAATTATGTAAGATAAAATTGCGGGTGCTAATATCTGTAAACCTATTATTGAAAGTAGAATATAAGTCGTACTAAAAGAATTTTTCATGGCATTGTATGTTCCAATCTGTCCAACTAAACCACAAGTTCCCATTCCCGACTCTAAAGCCGAATTTTCCATTCCAAAAAATAAAATAGCTACAGGACCAATAATTGCCGAAGCCAAAGTTGGTGGAATCCAAATTTTCCAATTTTTATATATATTAGGTACTTGTAACATACTTGTTCCTAAACCTTGTGCCAACACTCCTTTAAAACCGTTATCTTTATAACTAATTGTTGCAAAACCCACCATTTGCGCACAACATCCTATCGTTGCAGCTCCAGCTGCTAATCCATCTAAATCTAACATTAAACATAATGCTGCGGACGAAATCGGCAGAGTCAAAACGATACCTACAATTACCGCAATAACAATTCCCATTATAAATGGATTGGTATCTGTTGAAAAAATAATAATTTCTCCTATCCACTTCATTAATTGTTGAACCGAAGGTCCAATTAATTGAGCTAAAATAACTCCCACTAAAACTGTAACTATTGGTGTAATTACAATATCAACACGAGTTTCTCCTGAAACTATTTTACCTATTTCTACCGCAATAATTGTTGCTATAAAAACGCCTAATGGCCCGCCTAATTTATAAGCAGCAAGCCCCACAACAGCGGAAGAAAATAAAACCAATTGTGGCGCACGTAAACTATAAGCGATTGCCAATGCAATTGCTGGTCCCGTTGCTTGACTCGCAAAAGGCCAAACGATATCGCTCAAAAAAGAAACGTCAAATTCATCTCCTATCGTTTTCAAAATTGTACCAACTAATAAGGTTGCAAATAAACCGTAAGCCATTGCGCCCATTGCATCGATAAAATATCTTTTGGCAGAAATCTGAATGTCTTTTTTAAGTAAAAATTCTTGCATGATGGAGTTTTTTAATCGTTTACCTAAACTAGATTATTTTTTATCTGTATTTCTAAACGACATATCTTGGTGATTAAAACTACCTTCGATAAAAGCCATTTCTAATTCTAAAATTCTTTTTAAAGATGTATAATCTACTTTATCTGCATCATCTGTTGGTCGATGATAATCAGGATGACCACCAGTATGAAAAAATAATACGGGAATATTTTTCTCATAAAAAGATGTTTGATCTGATCCTCCACGCCCCTCGTAACCTGTATAATTTTTAATATATTTGGTTTGATCAATTGTTTGATAAATCGTTTCGAAAGCAGATGACGTTCCATATCCTATAATCGAAACTCCATTTTCTGGATTAAAACGTCCAATCATATCCATATTCAACATCCATTGAATCTTATTTAAATCTAAAGTCGGATTCTTAACAAAATAACGAGAACCAACTAAGCCTAATTCTTCTGCACCAAAAGCAATAAACAGAAAATTGACAGGTTCTGTTACTTTATTCTGACTATAAAATCTTGCTAGTTCCAGTAACCCTGCCACGCCCGAAGCATTATCATCTGCTCCATTATGAATAATTCCTACACTATTTTCTGCCAACGAACTTCCTTGTTTTCCTTCTCCTAAATGATCGTAATGTGCACCAATTACAATTGTTTTATTCGCTTTATTATCTAAAAAACCTATAATATTTTTCGCTTCTCGTAAACTATCATTTACAACAACTTTTTTTACTTTTGCTGTAAAACATTGATAAAAACCATTGTTTTCTAAAGGTTTTAGGTTTAATTTTTTGAATTCTTTTGCAATATATTTTGCTGCTTTTGTATTTTCTTTACTTCCTGTTCCACGACCTTTCAAATTATCATCAGCTAAATGATAAACATGTTTTTTAAGGAGTTTTTCATTTATTTCTTGAGAAAAAACTTGAACAGATATTATGAAAAAGAATGCTAAAATGTATTTCATGGATTATTAAATTTTATAAAATCAAAAATAAGAAATCATCAGATGTCATAAACAACAATCTGTAATAAGTTTATAAAAAAAGCCTTCCAAATTGGAAGGCTTTAAAGTATTATAATCTCTTCAAAATTACATATTTCGTCTGTACTGACCTCCGACTTCAAATAAAGCATCTGTAATTTGTCCTAAAGAACAAACCTTTGTTGCTTCCATCAAGGCTTCAAAAATGTTTTCATTTTGCACAGCAATCTCTTGTATTTTCTCTAATTGTACTTTTTCTTCTTCAAAATCCGCTTTATGCAACGTTTCTTTAGTTTTGATTTGGAATTGCTTTTCCTCTTCAGTCGCGCGAATTACCTCAGCAGGAACTACTGTTGGTGAACCTTTAGAACTTAAGAATGTATTAACACCAATTATCGGAAATGATCCATTGTGTTTTAACGTTTCATAATACAATGATTCTTCTTGTATTTTAGATCGTTGATACATTGTTTCCATTGCTCCAAGTACTCCTCCACGTTCTGTAATACGATCAAACTCTTGTAAAACAGCATCTTCAACTAAATCAGTTAATTCTTCGATAATAAAAGATCCTTGAATTGGATTTTCGTTTTTCGCTAATCCTAATTCTTTATTGATGATTAATTGAATTGCCATTGCACGACGTACAGATTCTTCTGTTGGCGTTGTAATTGCCTCATCATAAGCATTTGTATGCAATGAATTACAGTTGTCATAAATTGCGTATAAAGCTTGTAGCGTTGTACGAATATCATTAAAATCAATTTCTTGTGCGTGTAAAGATCGTCCAGAAGTCTGAATATGATATTTTAACATTTGTGCTCTTTCGTTAGCACCATATTTATTTTTAAGTGCTTTCGACCAAATTTTACGAGCCACACGACCAATTACCGAATATTCTGGATCGATACCATTCGAGAAAAAGAACGATAAGTTTGGTCCAAATGCATTGATAT
>NZ_JAVXKG010000041.1:0-25462 GCF_036647415.1 Algoriella sp. | reverse complement strand
AGGTCGTCGCCAGTTTTTATAAAAAGTCTCAAGATTTAATTCTTGAGACTTTTTTTATGCAATAGATTTTAGGAATGAGAGACTAGGGATTAGGAATTGGTAACTAGAAGTTAGAGAGAAAATACTTAAAACGTATAACTTACGACCTAGAACTTTGTAAGATGCGGTGCTGAAACGAGTTCAGCAGGACAGAAGGGCTTATATTTATTACTTCATTTATGACTAAACTATATCTCTTATTTTTAGTTGAAATTAGAAAGTGTTAACGTAGAACTTAAAACTTATAACTTAAAAGTAAGTTTGCGTTAGGGATAGCAGCGGAAATCCTTTTGTGGATATCTGAATGTTATTATTGTACCCAAATCTTCTTCCACAAAAGATTGGAGTGAATAGCCCGACCAAGCTGAAATACAATGTTACTTTTTTATTGGATTTTATGAGCGAGGGAACGCCCAAAATAAAATTACGAAGGTAGAAATACAAATTTCGAAAGAATTGAGAGTAATATTACTTATTTCTTATAGAAATTTAGGTCTGAATATTATTTGAGAGTATGTAAAAAAGTAGTAAATATCATTAAGTTTATCTAATTTTTATAATGGATTCTATTCATTACAATGTTATCATTTGTTTTTTGATGTGAAAATTTATTACATTTATATTATCAATCAAAAATTATTATGGACGAAAAACAATTTGACAATCAATTATTACCAAAAGAAAATTGGTTTAAACGTAATTGGAAATGGGCTGTACCAATTGGCTGCTTATCTATGGTTGGTTTATTTATAGTTTTATTGGTTGGTGGTGCATTTTGGGGAATAAGTAAGGTTGTTAATGATAATGATGTTACAAGCCATGCAATGAGTATAATCAATCATAATTCTGAGGTTAAAGAGCAATTGGGTACAAATATAGAAACAGATGGTATTTTTAGTGGTAATATTGCTATTACTAATGATACGGGTAATGCAGATATTTCTGTACCAATAAAAGGATCTAAAGGAACAGGAAAGGCTTTGATTAAAGGTAAGAAAGAATTTGATAAGTGGAATTACGAAAATATTTCAGTTTATATTGATGAAACGAAAGAATTAATTGAAATTCAGAAAATAAAAGAATAATATAAAGTTGACAAGTCGTCAACTTTTTTTGTTTGTAATAATTGGGTTCTTAATTTGTCAAAAATGTAGAATATTCAAGATATATTAACTATTTTTGAAAAACATTTGGTGCGAACTTAACCGTTCCGTAACAGGGAATCAGGTGAAAATCCTGAGCAGACCCGCTGCTGTAAGCTCCATATTTTTAGAAACTATGTTTATCCACTGTTCGCAAGAATGGGAAGGATTTTCTAAAAAGGAGTAAGTCAGAAGACCTACCAAAATGATAATTTTTTGAATGCTTTCGGGGACTAAAGCGTGAAGAACATAATTTTGGATAGGTTTTTTACTTGTCTAAATTTACTTCATATACTCTCGTTAGCAACAGCTAATTAATGCTAATGAGAAATCTTTATACTTTAATTTGTTGTTGTTTAATATTACTTGGGAATAATTTTGCACATGCACAAATTGTTCGTGATAGTATTTTACAGTTACAACAAGTCGAAATTTTAACGACAAATGAAAAATCTATTATTCCAGTTCAGGAATTAAAAGGAGAGCAATTACATGCGCTAAATAGTCATTCGGTTGCCGATGCTGTGCGTTACTTTGCCGGTGTTCAACTAAAAGATTATGGAGGTGTTGGTGGTTTAAAAACGATTGATGTCCGTGGAATGGGAACGCAACATGTGGGCGTTTTTTATGATGGAATACAATTAGGAAATGCTCAAAATGGAATAGTTGATCTCGGAAAATTTTCTTTGGACGATATGGAAGTTATTAGTCTTTATAATGGACAAAAAAGTAATATTTTTCAATCAGCAAAAGATTATGCTTCTGCGTCTGCCATTTATCTGCAAACAAAAAGACCTAGTTTTATAGATAATAAAAAAACAAATAGTTTACTTCGATATAAGTTAGGTTCTATACAACTTATAAATCCATCAATACGAATAGAACAAAAAATAAATGATCGTTTAGCAGCTGTTATAAGTGCTGAATATCTGAAAACAAACGGGAAATATAAATTTAGATATCAACGCAAAAATTTAGATGGTTCTACGGCTTATGATACAGTATTGACGAGAAAAGATGGTCAAGTTGAAGGAAAGCGTGTAGAATTAGGATTGGTAGGAAAGGGATATTTCTCGAATTGGAATGTAAAAGGATATTTGTACGAATCTGATCGTGGAATACCTGCTGCAATTGTTCGTGGAAGATTTGATGGTCGTGGACAAACTTTGGTCGATAAAAATTATTTTGTACAAGGAGCTTATGAAAAGCGATTTAAAAATTTTCAGTCAAAATTTGCTGCGAAATTTGCTTACGATTTCACACATTATACCGACACCGTTTCTACTGTAAAAACTGAAAATAAATATATACAGCGCGAATTTTATGCGACTTGGGCAAATATATATTCTATTAATAATAAATGGGATGTTAGTGCTTCAACAGATTTTCAGTACAATAATTTAGATGCAGATTTAGCAAATTTCTCTTATCCACAGCGATTTACAAATCTTGTTGCATTTGCGTCTACTTATCGTTTTGGGAGATTGAGTTTACAAGGAAGTTTGTTGGGAACTTTTGTTCAAGAAAAAGTAGAAATGAATACCAAATCGCCAGATAGAAATGTTTGGACACCTACTATTATTGCAAGTTATCAACCATTTTCTTCGGTAGATTTTAATATTAGAGCATTTTATAAGAATATATTTAGAATGCCAACTTTTAATGATTTGTATTATACCAATATTGGTTATGCTAATCTGAAACCAGAATATTCTAAACAATATAATATTGGTTTTACATACGCTAAATCGTCTCAAAATTTTTTTAAGAATTTAACTCTTCAAGTTGATGCGTATTATAATGAGGTAAAAGATAAAATTACAGCCTCGGCATCAGGAAGTTTATTTCGATTTACAATGTTAAATATTGGTTTAACGAAAATGAAAGGTGTTGATTTCAAAATTCGTTCAACATTTCAGTTAGGTGAAGTAGAAATTTCGCCAATGGTGAATTATAGTTTTTTAGAAGCCTTAGACTATTCGAACTCGAAGAAAAGTTACTACAAAAATCAAATTCCATATACACCAAAGCATAGTGGATCTTTTGTGTTGAGCGCTGCTTACAAAACGTGGAATTTTAACTACAGTTTTATTTATGTCGGCGAACGATACAATGTTCATTTAGACAATAATAAATATAATCGACTTAATCCTTGGTTTACAAATGATTTAGGAGTTCATAAAGAATTTAAAATCAATCAATACTCATTCAAAACATCATTCGAATTAAATAATGTTTTGAACCAACAATATGATATTGTCTCAAATTATCCAATGCCGGGTCGTCAATTCAAAATAATATTAAGCGTAAACTTATGAGAAATTTTAAACTAGTTACAAGTTGTTTTATTGCTTTGATAGCTTTATACAGTTGTCAACAAGATGAATATATTTTAGACAGCGAGGTAGATGAAATTACAACGCCAGAGAAAACTGAAGTTGCAGGATTTTATTTACTGAACGAAGGAAATATGGGAAGTAATACGGCAACGATAGATTATATGGATTTTACAAAAGGTCTTTATAATCGTAATATTTATGCAACAGCTAATCCTACTATGGTAAAAGAATTAGGTGATGTAGGAAATGATATAAAAGTATATGGAAATAAACTATATGCAGTAATTAATGTTTCCAATTTTATCGAAGTAATGGACGTTAAAACAGCAAAACACATTGCTACAATTCCTTTAGAGAATGGACGCTATATTAACTTTGCAAACGGAAAAGCTTATGCAACGTCTTATGCTGGTCCTGTAACCATAGATCCGAAAGCGCCTTTAGGAAAAGTGGTGGAAATAGATACGTTGACGCTTAAAATTACAAGAGAGGTTCCCGTGGGTTATCAACCAGAAGAATTAGAAATTGTGAATAACAACCTTTATGTAGCAAATTCAGGTGGATATCGTGTGCCAAATTATGATAAAACGGTTTCTGTAATTGATTTAAAAACATTTAAAGAAACTGAAAAAGTTGATGTAGAAGTTAATTTACATCGCATCAAAAAAGATAGCGACGGCGATTTGTATGTTACTTCGAGAGGAGATTATTATTCGATTCCTTCAAATTTATATGTAATTGATTCGAAGACGCATAAAATTAAGAAAAAGTTTAATTTACCTGTTTCTAATTTTACAATTGTAGACAACAAATTATATTATTACTCGAACGAATTTAACTACACAACGTTTGAGTACACCAAATCTTACGGAATTATTGATACCAAAACAGAAGAAATAATTAATACTAATTTGGTGAATGACCCAATCATAAAAGATATCGAAACACCTTACGGAATAGCAGTTAATCCAGTTACAAAAGACCTTTATATTACAGATGTTGGTAATTATGTATCCAAGGGTTATGTCTATTGTTTTGATAAAAATGGTGTGTTCAAATGGAAAACCGAAACAGGGAATATTCCAGCACATTTCGCCTTTGTTTATAAATAAATCTTATACATGAAATACTCAAAAATTTTATTGACAGCATTGAGCATCGCTTTCTTACAAAGCTGTAGCGATGATGATGCAATTGTATCTACAGATGATGCAAAACTAAACAGTTCTTACGATGTAGCTCGTCTTAAATCGGTAACAATAGAACCTACAATGTCTGGTTACGAAAACGCAACTTTTACATGGAAATTAGGAAATACTGTTATTGGAAACGAGCAAACTTTAGGATTTGTTTCCGACCAAGCAGGTTCTTATGATTTGACGTTAGAAATTAAAAGTGCTTCAAAATCAATTCATCTAAAAACAACAGTTAAAGTACAGCAAGAAACAACAACTTACAGTAAATATATTGCGCAAGTTTTTGATTATTTACCTTCTATAGGTCAGTTTACAAACAAATTACCTTTGTATGAAGTAGGTGATACAAAAGCTACAATGGCTACAAAAGCAGGAAAAGCTTTGGTTGGAGATAAACCATCAATGATTACGCTTGGAGGTTACGGTGGTTATGTTGTTTTTGGATTTGATCATACAATTGTTAATAAAGCTGACAAACGTGATTTCAAAGTTTTAGGAAATGGTTTTGCGGGTTCTTCAGAACCTGGAATTATAATGGTTGCCTATGACAAAAATAAAAATGGAGTGCCAGATGATAATGAATGGTACGAAATTGCAGGAAGCGAATATGCAAATCCAAAAACAATCAAAAGTTATTCGATTGAGTTTCAGAAACCAACTGTAGAAGATCTAGTTCCAAATCCTCAATATGTAAAATGGACTGATAACCAAGGAAATTCTGGATATAAAACGAAAAATATTTACCACAAACAATCGTATTATCCGTTGTGGTTTGGCGATAATCAGTTAAAATTCTCGGGATCGCTTTTACCAAGTAATTATACAGAAAATAATGGTATTTGGACGGGTAAACAATATGCTTACGGATATGCTGATAATGGACAAAATAGTTCAGAAGATTCTAATATTGACATCGATTGGGCGGTTGATAAAAACGGGAATAAAGTAAAATTGATGGGAATAGACTTTATCAAAGTTTATACAGCAACCAATCAAGAAGCAGGTTGGTTAGGCGAAATTTCAACAGAAGTTGCAGGTGCTTACGATTTACATTTATAAACATTATTAAAACATATCAAATGAATTTTAAATTCTCAAAGAGATTATTCGTTCAACTATTATTCATATCCTCATCAATTTTATTTTTATCCTCTTGTAATAATGATGACGATACAACCGAATTAGTTGATCAACTGAAGTATGAAACACTTGATTTATCAAAATTTGATTTGGCTGACGGAACAGCAACTGCTGGAGGAAAAATTTGGTCAGGTACATATAAAGAAGATGTAGAATTAACATCAGGTATTTTCAAATTTAAACATACTGCTTGGCCAGAATATTATACATGGATGGGCTTCACGGTATCTAACAGTTCGGATAACTCTGATCAAATAGCAACCGGAGGCTGGCTAGATAACCAATGGGGAACAATGGCAAAAGGTGGTGCAGATGGTGTAGGAAAACCATTCTTAGTTTCTTTTGCAGATCATAAACCGGCAGAAAGTGTATTACAATTTGGTAAAGAAGTAAACGTAGATAGATTTTCTAGTGTAGTAGAAATTGTTGATGAAACATCAAAATACAAAGCTAAAAACGTAAAATTAGCAATTGCTCCTTGGCCTTATTATGGTATTTTGAATGGGGATAGTTATGCAAGAAAATTTGAAAAAGGTGATTATTTTGCCGTTCATATCTACGGTGTTACAGCAGCTAAACAATTAACAACAGAAAAACCTGTAACTCATTACTTCGTAGACTTTAGAAATGGTGTTAACACTATTTCAACAAATTGGCAAGATGTTGATTTATCTTCTTTAGGTGAAGTAAAATACTTGTTATTTTTCTTAGAAACAACCGATGTAGGACAATGGGGGGCAAACACTGCTTTATATTTTACGATGGATAAATTAAAAGTCGAAAAAATTACAAACTAATAATTTATAAAAATTTAACAAGACCATTTTTCTTATTCAGAAAAGTGGTGTGTTATTTATTTGTGTACAGTATTGTCTCTTTTTGAGGCAATACTTTTTAATGATATTTAAAAATAATTATGAAAAAAATTCTACTTTCAATCGTATCACTTTTAACGATACAAACAGCTTTTGCACAAACAAAAGAATATACAGAAGGTTTTTTTATTGTGAACGAAGATTGGTTTGGTCATTCAAATGGATCAATCAATTTTGTAAACAAAGACAATACGGTTGATTATAACATTTACAAAACAACAAATCCTACCGAAGAATTGGGTGTAACAACGCAATATGGAACAATTTATGGCGATAATTTTTACTTACTTTCAAAACAAGGAAATCGTTTAGTTGTTGCAGACGCTAAAACTTTACAACAAAAAGCAACTTTCGGAACAATAGGTGGCGATGGAAGAACTTTTGTTGGTGTTGATGCAAAGAAAGGATATATAGGAACAAGTAAAGGAATTTATTTATTCGATATAGAGAAGTTACAAATTGGTGCTTTGGTAGAAGGAACGGATAAAGTTGGGCAAATTGCCGCAATGGTTCGTACGTCTAAATATGTTTTTGCAACATCACAAAATGGAGGAATTTTAGTTATCGATCCAGTAAAAAATACAATCAAACACGCTATTACAGGAAAATTTATCTCGCTTGTACAAACAAAAGATGGTAATATTTGGGGAGCATTGGACACTAAATTGGTGAAAATAGATCCGATAACTTTACAAACAACAGAGGTTAATATCCCAACTGCTAAAGTTGCGAATACGTGGGGATTTTGGAATGCAGGAAGCTATTGTGCAGCGACACAATCTAACGATATTTATTTTGCATCAGGAATTAATATTATAAAATTTGACGCTACAACAGAGAAGTTTGACGAAGCTTTTGCTAAAGTTCCTGGACAAGACACAACACCAAAACAAACTATTTATGGAGCAGGTTTACGAATAGATCCTGTTTCGGATAATTTAATTTTAACAACAGTTGGCGCTGGTTGGGGAACAAACTCTGAGCAAAATTGGGCACATAAGATTACAAACAAAGGAGAATTAATTAATACCGTAAAACTTTCTGCGTATTATTGGTTTCCTGCTTTACCCGTTTTTCAGGATAATTCAGCACCAAAAATTAATGGTTTAGATACAACTTATCATATCAATTCTGTAACAACACTAGATTTAAAAGATAAAGTTTCTGATACAGATAATCTTGCTTTAGCTATTGTAAAGGATTTAGAAATTATTGAAAATGATGGTGTAGCAGACTTTTCAGTGAATGATAAAGATGAATTAGTGATTAATCCATTAAAAAATGGAACAGCTAAAATTAAAATTTCATTCAATTCAAATGGGAAAATTGTAGATCAATTGATAACAATTTCTACGGCTGTTTTAGGTACAAATGAATTGACAAAATCGGCTGTTAATATCTATCCAAACCCTGTTAATAACATCTTATTTGTAGAAGTAAAAGAAGCTGCTAAAGCTGAAATTTACACTATTACAGGAACTAAAATTACAGAGAAAACCCTGCAAAAAGGAAAAAACCAATTAGAGGTTTCGGACTTACAAAAAGGTGTTTACATCATAAAAGTTAACAATTCTACTTTCAAAATTATTAAAAAGTAGTGTGTTATATTTATTTATGGAAAAAGGTTGAGCTAAGCTCAACCTTTTGTTTTTATTAATAATAAGAAATTGTTCGATTAACAATAAATTTTAATCCACTATCGGACGTTACATTAGCTTTTATCCAATTTCCTTTCGCATCATAATCATACGCAACCTGATAAGTTGACAAGACGCTTTGACCATTTTTGAAAGATTGTTTTTTGAAGTTAGTAATCTCATTTTTAGAATTCAAATCGGCTTGATATTCTAATTTTTTATTCGCATCAAAAACCTGAATTTTAGAAATATTTCCATTTTCAAAAAAACTTATTTTACTTGTATTTCCAACAACATCTTCTCTGAAAGTAGGTGTTTTTCCATCATAAATATAGTATGATTTTCTTCCTTTTTTTCCGTCAAAAGAACTTGTTTCTTCCAAAACCAAATATCCATTTTTGTTGTAAGTCAAGTTGTTTTCAGAAATCGTAGAACCTTCAACTTTTGTGGTAATTTTGTTTAATTTATCTGAATAATTAAAAACAGTTTCATAATTTGATTTTGATGACTTTCCTTCAATCTTTTCTTCTAGTTTTATCAATCTATTTTGACTATCGTAACCAAATGTTTTATCAGAAGCAATACGTTTAGGATCTTCACCATTGTTAATAACTGTATTCGTCTGTTTGTCAATAATATTTGAGTTATTGTAGTTGTAATTAACAAAGTTATAAACAGCCAATTTTCCACGATAATCTAAATAATTTGTACGTTTTGTTAGGTTTCCTTTGTTATTAAATTCTAATAAAATTTGATTGTAAAATTCGTTTTCATAAAAAGGTAAAGTTGTCGAATTTCCTTGTGAATCTGTTGCTGTAGAAACAATTTTTTCAACTTTTCCTTTTAGACCAAAATCATCTAAAGTTGTTTTAACTTCATACTCATTCGTAGAGATTTTTTGTCCAAAACTCAGCTGAAATGATAGTGTACAAATTGCAGTTAGGATTATTTTTTTCATTGTTTTGTTTAAAATTGATAAGCGATCTTAAAGTTAAGATTTAAATTGAAATCTGTTGCAGAACCTTCTTTTTTGTAATGATTTTCTAATCCACCCATAAAATTATCAAAAATAAAACCATCATCTCCCTGTAAATCTGTGATGTTAGAATATTTTACATTTCGATGTTTTATACCCAAGCCAAATTTTGGGATTAAAACTAAGCCTTTATGTAGTTGTATAAAAACATTATAATTAATATTCAATCCGTATTTTATGCGCTTATAATCAGCTTCATCAAACGCATATAATCTTGAATTTGAATTGTTATTTGGATAAAATTGACCATCCTCGAGACGATCTGTGTGATGAATATAATAAATTTCTGAAGAAATAAGATGTTTCACTTTTCCACCATAATTTACATTTACAAAAAATTCTGGACGAATTTCAAATAATTGATAATCATCGTTTATTTTGTATTTTGGTTTGTGGCTAACAGGTATACTTTTGTAGCTTCCGTAGCCAATTTCTGATCCTACCCAGTAACGCTCGTTAATTTTATAAATATAACCAAATGTCCATCTAGGTGGCGAAAGTGTAGCAGAAAGTACGCTAAAAGTGATGACATTTTTGCGATTATCGTTTGACTTTTCTTGAGCAAAAAGTATTTGTCCAAAACCAATAACGAACAAAAAAAGTAAAAAATTATTTTTCATATAAATAGTGTTTAAAAGAAAGAGAATCATTTACTTAAATGGTTGCGTGAATCAAGATTATATTGAAGTTAATTATTTAAATTCATACCAATAACAATCCAAATTCCATACTTCGAAATGGAAGGTTTCGGTTACATGAAAACCAACTTTTTCTAAAACATTGCGAGATGCAGCATTATCTACATGCGTTATTGCATTCAGTTTTAGTTCAGTCATATTTTCGCGATAAAAATCTATACAAGCTTTTGCGGCTTCGGTTGCATAACCTTTTCCCCACGTTTCTTTGCGATAACGGTAACCAAAATCTAAAAAATCAAATCGATTGTTTATTGCTTCTTTTTCTTCGATGTATTTAAAACCTGTCCAACCAATCATTTTTCCTGATTCTTTTTCTATAACAGCAAGTCGTCCGTGACCTAATTCTTTGTATTGAATCAATAAATTTTCAATGATTTCTTTCGTTTCATCAATGGTTTTGATTGGTTGATTTTTCAGATAAATATGAACTTCTGGTTGTGAATCCATTTCGTAAAAATCCTGTAAGTCATCTAATGTTATTGGGCGAATAATTAATCGTTCTGTTTCTAATGTTGGTAAATATTTCATTGTAAATAATGGTTTAGAATAAAGGTAAATATTAAAAATAGAAAAGCCTCACATTTAGTGAAGCTTTAATCTAAATTCTCAATACTAAAATCTAGTATCTATTTTTTATCCTACGATATTAATAATTTTTCCAGGAACGATAATAATATTTTTAGGCGTTCTATCTCCTAATTGTTTTATTGTGCGTTCGTCTTTCATTACGATTTCTTGAATTTCTTCTTTTGATAAGGTTAAAGGTAATTCTAATAAGAATTTCATTTTTCCGTTAAAAGAAACTGGATATTCTTTCGCATCTGCAACTAACCATTTTTCTTCGAAAACAGGAAAATCTGCATTTGCAATAGATGTTTCATGACCTAATTTCGACCATAATTCTTCTGCAATATGTGGCGCGTAAGGAGAAATAACAATTGCTAAAGGCTCTAAAATAGAACGTTTATTTGTTTTTAATTTTCCTAATTCATTTACCGCAATCATAAAAGTAGAAACCGACGTATTAAATGAGAAATTGTTCACATCTTCGTCCACTTTTTTGATGGTTTGATGCAACACTTTCATTTCTTCTTTTGTTGGTTCTTCGTCCGAAATATAAACTGTTTCTTCTGCACCAGAATGATACAATTTCCACAATTTTTTCAAGAAAGAATAAACACCCGAAATTCCTTGTGTATTCCATGGTTTTGTTTGTTCTAATGGTCCTAAAAACATTTCGTACAAACGTAAAGAATCTGCTCCGTATTCGTCACAAATTGTATCAGGAGAAATAATATTGAATTTAGATTTAGACATTTTTTCTACCTCACGACCTGTGATGTATTTTCCGTCTTCTAAAATAAATTCTGCATTAGCATAATCTTCTCTCCATGCTTTAAATTTATCTGTGTCTAATTCGTCTCCACCATCTTTCAACATGTTAACATCAACGTGGATTGGAGTTAAGATAATATTGAAATAATTATTCTCTAAATTTTTTACAGGTTGAGAATTATTATTTATTTTTTGCATTTCAGAGTAATAGATATTTGCAATCTCTTGAAATTCAATAGGTGTATTAACTTGACTATAATGTTTGCCTAAAGCATTTTGTATATTAACTTCATTATGATATTCTTGTATAATATCTTTATATTTTTTAGAAACAAAAATATTATTAGGAAGTTGAACTTGATCAATATTTTCAATGAAGTTAGTTATGTCAGAATCATAATTAACACTAACTCTATAAGCAAAAGCACTCATTCCCAAAATCATTCCTTGGTTAATTAGTTTTTTTGCATATTCATCTGTCGGAACTAAACCTTTATCAAACAAGAATTTTTGCCAAAAACGAGAATATAATAAATGACCAGTCGCGTGCTCAGAACCACCCATATATAAATCGACATTTTGCCAATAATCAACTGCTTCTTTGGATACAAATTCGTTTTCATTTTTTGCATCCATATAACGTAACCAATACCAAGAAGAACCTGCCCAACCTGGCATAGTGTTTAATTCTATTGGAAAAATAGTTTCGTTATTGATTAAATTATTGTCTACAACTTGATTTGTTGTTGTATCAAAAGCCCATTTTGTTGCACGTCCTAACGGTGGCTCACCATCTTTTGTTGGTAAATATTCGTCCACTTCTGGTAAAATAATTGGCAAGGCTTCTGTAGGAATTGTGTAAGGCATTCCGTCTTTAAAATAGACCGGAACTGGCTCTCCCCAATAACGTTGACGAGAAAAAACAGCTTCACGTAAACGGAAATTTGTTTTTCCTTGTCCAAAACCGTTTTCTTCTAAAGCTTCAATCGCTTTTGCAACGGCTTGTTTATAATCTAAACCATTCAAAAATTCAGAATCTTGCAATTCAAAACCACCTTTTTCTGTAAAAGGAGCCTCTGAAATATCTTGATCTTTAAAAATATTAGCGATTGGTAAATTGAAGTGTTTTGCAAAAGCAAAATCACGCTCGTCACCTGCAGGAACAGCCATTACAGCTCCAGTTCCGTAAGATGCCAAAACGTAATCACCAATCCAAATCGGAACTTGTTTTCCTGTAAATGGATGAATGGCGTAAGCGCCTGTAAATTCGCCTGTAATATTTTTTGCATCAGCCAAACGATCAAGTTCAGAACGTTTAGATGTATTTTCTATATAAGCCTCAACTTTTGCTTTATTTTCTGTTGTTGTAATCGTAGAAACCAATGGATGTTCTGGTGCCAAAGTAACGTAAGAAACACCGAAAACAGTATCGGGACGAGTTGTAAAAACTTCGATTTTCTCGTTATATCCTTCAATTCCAAAAAAGATTGAAGCTCCTTGCGATTTTCCAATCCAATTGCGCTGTGCTTCTTTTATAGCATCAGACCAATCTAATTCATTCAAACCATTCAATAAACGATCTGCATAAGCTGTGATACGCATCATCCATTGTGTCATTTTTTTGCGCACAACTGGATATCCACCACGCTCTGATAATCCATTAATTACTTCATCATTAGCCAAAACAGTTCCTAAATCTGCACACCAGTTTACTTCTGCTTCTGCTAAAAATGTTAAACGATATTTTAATAAAATAGCTTGTTGTTCTTTTTCTGAAAAAGAATTCCATTCTGTCGCTGTAAATAATGTAATATCTTCGTCAGCAATCGCTTTTACATTTGTATTTCCTTCGGTAGAAAATGTTTCGATTAATTTAGAAATTGGTTCTGCTTTATCAGATGTAACATCATAATATGAATCAAATAATTGATTAAAAATCCATTGTGTCCATTTATAATATTCAGGTTCAGAAGTTCTGATTTCTCTGTCCCAATCATATCCCAAACCAATTCTTTTCAATTGATTTTCGTATCCTGATATTTCATTTCCTTGCTTATCAACACCACCTTCAATATTCATTGTAGTTGTAATTGCAGGATGTTGACCAGTTTGTATTGCATATTGCTCAGCTGGTAAACCAAAAGAATCGTAACCCATTGGGTGTAAAACGTTAAATCCTTTAAGACGTTTGTAACGAGAATAAATATCAGACGCAATGTATCCGAGTGGATGACCTACGTGTAAACCCGCTCCAGATGGATAAGGAAACATGTCTAATACATAAAATTTTGGTTTTTCTGATTGATTATCAGCTTTGAATGTCTTGTCTTCGAACCAAAAATTTTGCCATTTTGATTCGATTTCATTCGGATTATATTGCATTACTGTGGATTATATTAAAATTAAATTTATGCAAATTTACATTTTTTATGTATCTTTTAAGGAAGATTGTCGATATTTGTACGTTAATACTCAACACCTAAACCAAACCACTATGAAAAAAGAATTGATATTTTATTATATCGGTGTCATTGTATTTTTTACTGCCCTGATTTTTTCTGTAAGACATATTGTAAATACAACACGATTTTTCGTAAGCTATGAAGATGGTTTCAATCCTATTCATATAAAATGGAACATGAATGATAAAGATTCTACATTACGTGTGAAAGATCCGTTATATCTAAAAAAAGATTATTATTTGATTGATTATAAAGACACATCTTTTATAAAAAATGATACCGTTTTATATGCCGATTTATTTAGTGATTCTTTAAAAAATAAAGGATCTGTGATGAATATAAAACCGCCATATTACATTTGGAAAGATCAGAATAATGATACTTTAAAAATTTTTAAACACAATATAACATTGAAGTTTATAAAGAAAAAAGAGGTTTATTAAGCTTTCTGTAAATAGAAAGAAAACGTAGATCCTTTACCAATTTTGCTGCTCGCATAAATTTTTTGCTTATGTGCTTCTAAAATATGTTTTACGATAGCTAAACCAAGTCCAGAACCACCATTGTTACGATTTCTGGATTTATCAACACGATAAAAACGTTCAAAAATACGATCCAAATCATCTTGTTTTATACCAACACCTTGATCTTTTATAGAGATTTGAATTTTATCGTCAAAATCGTCAAAATCAATTATAACTTCTGTATTTGCGTTAGAATAATTGATGGCATTTACAATCAAATTAATCAACACTTGTTGTATTTTTTGAATATCACCAACTACTTTTACGGGTTGATGAATAGGATAATTTAAAGAAATTTTGATGTTATTTTTTTCTGCTTTTATTTCCAACAAATCAATTACATCTTGTACAAGGGCAGTTAAATTAAAGGTTGTAAATTCAATATTAATTCGACCACGTTCTAATTCAGAAATCATGTCCAAATCTTTCACCAAATAAATCAATCTATCGACCGATTTATTGATACGATTCAAATATTTATCACGAATAGACTCGTCTTCAACTCCGCCTTCTATCAATGTTAACAAATATCCTTGAACCGAGAAAAGAGGCGTTTTTAACTCATGCGAAATATTTCCTAAGAAATCTCTTCGGTAATTTTCTCGTTCATTCAAAACATCAATTTCTTTGGATTGATCTTCTGTAATCGTGGAAATTTTTTGAGACAATTCCTCAAAATCCATGTTATTAGATTGAAATTGAGGAATGTTTTTCGAGATTTCTGTAAAATCTCGACGACGTTGATTTTTTAAAGAAAACCAATAAAATACAGTTAGGACAATTAATAAAAAAGCCATCAAACTGCTAAAAAAAAGTTTTGATTGGAGAATAAAATTAATATTCCCGAACCATAAAAAAGAGAACAAAACAAAACCTGAAGCCAAAAATAATGTGCTTAATAAGGCGTATAGAAAAATGTTTTGAACGTTAAAATTTGAAGCCATTCGTAGCTTTTAGTCATTTATTTTGTATCCAATACCTTTTATTGTAGAGAAACGATCATTACCAAACTTTTCGCGTAATTTGCGCATGTGTACATCTATTGTACGTCCGCCAACTACAACTTCATTTCCCCAAACTTTTTCAAGAATTTCTTCGCGTTTGAAAACTCGTTCTGGGTTTGAAGCCAAAAGTGCAATCAATTCAAATTCTTTTCTTGGCAGTAAAAAATCTGTTCCTTGAAAGTTAACTTTGTATGTTTCGCGGTTAATTTCGAAATTATTTATCTTAATAAATTCGTCTTTTGGCGTTTCATTTGGTTGTTTTAATTTTAGTAAAGCATTTAGTTTACTGATTAAAACTTTTGGTTTTATTGGTTTCAAAATATAATCATTTGCACCAGCATCGTAACCTGCCAATTGAGAAAAATCTTCGGCGCGAGCAGAAAGAAATACAACTAAAGTATCTTTGAAAGAATCTAGTTTTCTCAATTCTCCACACATTTCCATTCCGTCCATTTGCGGCATCATAACATCTAGTAAGATAAGATCTGGGCGAAAAATCTTGGCTTGTTTTAGACCTTCTATTCCGTTTTGAGCAGTTTCTACGTCAAAGCCTTCTTTTTTCAGGTTGTAACCAATAAACTCAAGAATATCTGGTTCATCGTCTACTAATAAAATTTTAATGTTCTTCATAATTGTTTGTATAACTAAAAAAAATTAGCCGATGTAAAATTAAGCTTAAATCTAAGTAGAAATTAAGTAAAACCATTTCTTAACATTCATTTAAAATTACGATAATTTGATAACAATGCGATAACAAAATGTTTACAATTTCTAAAAATCTTTTTCAATCAATTGCAACAACTTTGCCATCAAACAAACACGAATTAACAAACAGCAATGAAACGCAATTTAACTTTACTCTTATTATTAGGATCCGCAGCACTTTTTGCGCAGACTAATATTAAATTAGAAGGAACCTTATTTGATGAAAAGTCAAATACACCAATTTCTGGGAAAGATTTTACGATAGAAGGACTTAATATTAATGCAAAGACAGATGAAAAAGGACATTACGAAGTTTCTGTTCCTGATGATACCTATCAAATAAATATAAAGGTTGATGGCTATCAAACAATAACAAAAAGTTTGACAGATAATGGTACAAATTTTAATATGTATTTGCGACCAGAAGATTTCAAAGACGGAAAAATTGATTTGTCTACGGCTGTTGTTACGGCTACAAAAAATAAATCTGACGAAGCAAATTTATTGAATGTTCAGAAAAAGTCTATCGAGATTGTAGAAAGAGTTGGTGCAGCACAATTAGAAAAACAAGGAATTAGTGATGTCGCAACTGCTGTAACAAAGGCTTCTGGAACAATAAAACAAGAAGGAACAGGAATTATTTTTGTTAGAGGATTGGGAGATCGTTTTAATTCGACGACTTTAAATGGATTATCTATTCCGTCTGATAATCCAGAAAATAAGAATATTGATCTGAGTATATTCAAAACAAATATGGTTGATTATATTTCTCTTGAAAAATCATTTTATCCACGTATGATTGGCGATTTCGCAGGAGCTAATATTGATATTGTATCCAAAGAATATATAGGAAAACCTTATGTAAAAGTTGGTTTGAGTTCTTCTGTTAATTTACAAACCATAGATAACAAGAATTTTAAACTACAAGACGGACCAAATTTCTTTGGTTTCAAGAAAGTAGATTTACCAACAGATCTTAATCCCGTAAAACAATATGCTTTTGATACAAGTTGGAATTATAAAAGAGGAAAAAATCCATTCAATTCAGGAATCGACTTAGAAGCTGGTGGTAATATAAAAATTGGTTCGCAAGGGAAACTGTCTATCTATGGATATGTTGGTTTTGATAATGATTATGTCTATACAGATGGACAAGAAAATGTAGTTTCTGCGGCAGGAACTTACATGAAACAACTGAAAGTAGAACGTTCTACTTATTCTACAAATACCAATGGATTATTGAATTTATCTTATCGTATCAATCCATTTAATAAGTTGATGTTTACATCAAATGTTATTCATTCTTCTGAACAAGATTTCAGAATTTTCAGTGGATATTTAATGGATACAGCCGAGAATGGAAAAGGATTAATTCATCGCGCAGATAACAAGGTAACAACTGTATATGCAAATCAATTATTTGGGGAGCATAAGTTTGAAAATAATTGGAATTTTAATTGGGGAGGATCTATTAATTATATAGAAAGTGATCGTCCAAATCGCATGCAAAATTCGATGTACTACAATGATAATTTACAAGCTTATGCCTTAACGATTAATTCTCCTGGAGATAATCAGCGTTATTTTGACGAATTAACAGGATATGATTATCAAGGAAAAATTGATGTTTCAAAAAAATGGGATCGTTTAAAAGTAACAGCTGGTGCTTACGGTGTTTTTAAGCGTAGAGATTTTGATGCAACACAAATTAATTTACGCGCAAGATCGAGTAGCCAAATTGTTGATCCAACTAATTTAGATGCTTTTTTCAATCGTACAAATTTTAATAATGGATTAATTGAACTCTCTACACTTAGAGGATTAGGAACATCAAATTTAGATAATTTATTGGATCCTTTAAGTTATAACACAGAGCAAAAAATATATTCAGGCTATGTGAATCTTGATTACGAATTAAGTGATAAATGGACATTGCAAGTTGGTTTACGAAATGACAACATAAACCTAATGGTAGACTGGGATACAAATATTGGTGAATTAATAGGAAAGGTAGACAAAAATTACAATAAAATTTTACCAGCCGTTAACGTGAAATATAGCTTAGCAAATAATCAAAATCTACGTTTTTCAGCTTCTAAGACTTATACTTTACCATTAGAAAAAGAGATGGCGCCAATTGCATATAATAATGTAACAAGTACAACCAATGGTCAGCCATTATTATATCCAACAGATAATTACAATGCAGAACTTAAATGGGAAATGTTTCCGACAAAAGATCAAGTTTTTTCTGTAACAGGATTCGGAAAATATATTCAAAATCCAATTTCGAGAGTAAATGTTGCATCTGCATCTGCAAATGATTTAACATACGTTAATACTGGCGACTACGGATATGTGTATGGAATTGAAATGGAATTAAGAAGAAATTTATTCAATTTTTCTAATGATTCTAAACTTTATACAATTATCAATGCGGCGGTTTTAGATTCTAAACAAATGTTAGATTTTGATAAAGTAAGAAACGAAACAGGAATTGCTACAGCATTTACAAAAAAAGAAGATCAAATGATGGGTGCAGCTCGCTTTTCTGGTAATGCAAGTTTAGGTTATTCGGCTAAGTTGAGTGGACAAAAGAAAATTGACGCTATGTTAGTTTACGGTTATGTAGGTAAAAATGTATTTGCTGTAGGTACACAAGAGCGTGGTTCTCAGATACAAAAAGCAGTCAATTTATTAGATGTTAATGTTCGATTTAATTTGAGTAACAAAACATCTATTAATCTTTATGGGAAAAATTTATTAAACCCAAATTATACCATTCAACAAGAAAACAGCGGAGTTAATTATATCCTGAGCGATTACAACAGAGGAATACAATTAGGTTTAGGTTTCTCTCACACTTTATAAACAAAACAAAAAACATAAGAACAATGAAAAAATTAATTTTTAGAGCAATTTTTTGCACTACTTTATTCTCATCAACAGCATTTATAACATCTTGTAGTAATGATGATGACAGCTCAACATCTACACCATCTACGCAAGAATTAACACCAGATAATTTTAAAGGAACAATTAAATCTGGTCAAAATTTAACTTTAGACGCAACAAAAACATATTACTTAACAGGTATTGTAACGGTAGAAGACGGTGCAACTTTAACAATTCCTGCTGGCACAAAATTTACAGCAACAGGCGGTACAGCTGCTTATGTTATTGTATATAGAGGTGGTAAAATTTTTGCAAATGGTACAGCTTCAAATCCTGTTGTTTTTCAAGGGATTAATCACACTCCTGGAGAATGGGGAGGACTTGTTATTTTAGGAAAAGCAACTTCTAACCGTAGTGTTTCAGGGGAATCTACATCAGAATTAGGACAAAAAATTTATGGAGGTAAAGAAAATACAGATAATTCAGGTTCTTTAACTTATGTTATTATTAGAGATTCTGGAGCTAAATTTGATGAAACGAAAGAATTTAATGGTTTATCATTATTCGGTGTAGGTAATGGAACTAAAATAGACAATATTTACATCGAAAATGGAGGAGATGATGGAATAGAATTTTTTGGTGGATCTGTTAACGCAACAAATTTAGTTGTAAATGGAGTTGGAGATGATTCTTTTGATTGGACAGAAGGTTGGTCTGGTACAGGAACCAATTGGTATGCAAAAAGAAGACCTTCTGCTATTAACGGAGAAGCAGGTAACAGAGGAATTGAGGCAGATAATCAAGATACAAATCCAGATGCTACGCCAATATCTAATCCAACGCTTAAAAATATTACTGTAGTTGGAAGTAAAGATGGTGCAGAATCGCAAGGAGCAAAATTAAGAGCTGGTACAAACGGAAATATAGACAATTTGGTTATCGCAAATTTTTCGACAGGTTTAGACATCGAAACAGATCGTTCTGTAAATTGGTTTAATGCAAAAGGTAAATTAACTAATGTTCGTTTTATTAATGTAGATACAAAAAGTAAGGGAACTAATACTAAAAAAGAAGCAGTTGATGTATCAGGAGCTTATACTGAGAATGTAAATGCTACGGGAGCTGGTAATGGAGCTGATATTCCTACATGGGCTGCTTGGACAGGACTGAAATAATATATTAAAGAAAAAACTTTTTCTAATAAAAAAAGTTCTTCGTGTTTGTAAAATCGCTTTTTTGGTTCTCCGAGAAAGCGATTTTTTTATGAATATAAATTTTTAATTTTAAGTCATTAAAAATAGTTATTTAGAAAAATTCCACACAAGATAAACTATTCGTACATTTGTAAAACAATTAGAGTTGATAACAATGGCATTAACAGAACAACAATTAGATTCGATTGGAGAAAGTTTAGTAGAAAAATTCAAATCTGTCTACGATCCAGAAATTCCAGTTGATATATACGAATTAGGCTTAATTTACGATGCACAAGTAAATGCAGACGGAGAAGTTAAAGTAACTATGTCTTTAACATCACCCAATTGCCCTGTTGCCGAAACACTACCAAGAGAAGTAGAAGAACGTGTAGAAGAAATAGACTACGTAAGCAAATGTTATGTAGAAATCACTTTCGAGCCACCATGGGATAGAGATATGATGAGCGAAGAAGCAAAATTTGAATTAGGAATGTTATAAGTAACATTCCTAATTTTTTTTGTACTCATTTTACGTTTCCCAAAGAATTTTACTATTACGACAAAATTTCTTATCTTAATCCAAACAATTTAAAATTCAACACTTATGGGAAATTTAGGCGTTTTTATTTTCTTAGCCTTTATGGGAATAATCATTTTATTCTTATTCATTTTTACAGTAAAACAACAAACTGCAGTAATTATAGAACGATTCGGAAAATTTCTTGGAATCAGAAATCCTGGCTTACAATTCAAAATTCCAATTGTAGATAAAATTGCAGGAAAAATGTCACTTAAAATTCAACAATTAGACGTTGTTGTAGAAACGAAGACCAAAGATGATGTTTTTGTTCGATTGAAAATATCTGTTCAATATCAAGTTATAAAAGACCAAGTTTATGATGCTTTTTATAAGTTAGATAATCCATATACGCAAATTACTTCTTTCGTTTTTGATGTGGTAAGAGCTGAGGTTCCAAAACTTCGTTTGGACGATGTTTTCGAGAAAAAAGATGATATAGCAGTTGCAGTAAAAGGAGAATTGCAAGAAGCAATGAATTCGTATGGATACGAAATTGTAAAAACTTTGGTAACAGATATTGATCCTGATGAGCAAGTAAAACATGCCATGAACCGTATAAATGCTGCCGAACGTGAAAAACTTGCGGCACAATATGAAGGTGATGCAGCCCGTATTTTGATTGTAGAAAAAGCAAGAGCCGAAGCAGAGTCTAAACGTTTGCAAGGGCAAGGTATTGCAGATCAACGTCGCGAAATTGCAAAAGGACTATTAGAATCTGTTGATGTTTTGAATGGAGCGGGAATCTCGTCGCAAGAGGCTTCTGCACTTATTGTGGTTACGCAACATTATGATACATTACAAGCAATTGGAGAAAAATCGGGAAGTAAATTAGTGCTTTTACCAAATTCGCCAACAGCAGCATCTGATATGTTAAACACTATGGTAACGTCTTTTACAGCGGCGCATGAATTGCATCAAGATAATATTTCAACAGATACAACTAATCAAAAACCAAATCACGGAGTTTAGTTATTTGTTTTAACATTATAAAAAATAATTAAATGATTATTGAAGATTTAAATAATCAGATTGTTGAAATTCAAGATTTTAATTCAAACTATATAATTTTAAATTTTGAAAATGAAAATTATCGTTTTGACTATCTTGAAAAAAAGGAAGCTTTCTTGAAACATAGAACCGTATGTAAATTAAAATTATTTTCTGATCATCCATTATTAATTGATTACAACGAAAGTTTTTTAGAAATTTTCCTAAATTCAAAACCACAAAACATAGAATTTTTTCTAGAAAATATAGAAGGGATTATTCATAATAGAGTTCAAGGCTTTCGAGAATTAAAAGATTATTTAAACAAATCAAATTTAGATTTTGAAACTTTTTTAAAAAATATAAATGACGGAAAGGGAAAATTTATGAATGCACCATTTTCTATAGTTGTTGAAATTGAAAAATTCTTTATTGAAAACAATATCAAATTTAAAATTTTTGGAGAGCCGAAAAAAATTAAAAATCAGTTATTAATTTTAGATAATCAATATGTTATTTCAAGAAAATTTAATTTAAAATAACAAAAGCCACTTCATCGAAGTGGCTTTTTATACTTAGTACATTTTACTTTTTACAATAAAAATTATCCAACTTGTACACCGTTTGGTGTTTCAGCTTCTGGATTAACAAATGTTAATTTTCCGTCAGCTTTATCAGCGAATAATAACATTCCGTTAGATTCTATTCCACGAATTTTACGAGGTGCTAAATTTGCTAAAACCATAGCTTGTTTACCTACAATTTCTTCTAACGTAAAATGTTCTGCAATACCAGAAACAATTGTACGAATGTCCATTCCTGTATCTACTTTCAGTTCGAATAATTTGTCTGCTTTTTCAACTTTTTTCGCTTCTAAAATAGTCCCTATACGGATGTCCATTTTCTGAAAATCATCAAAAGAAATTAATTCTTTTTGAGCTTCTGCATTTGGATTTGTCATGTTATTTATAGCTTTACTTTCTTGTAATTTATTGACTTGTGCTTCGATTGCTTCGTCCTCAATTTTCGCGAAAATTAATTCTGATTCTCCTAATTGATGACCAGTTGCAATAAACTCATCAGTTGATTCTAATTCGTCCCAATCCAATTGTTCAAGATTCATCATTTTTAGCATTTTTGCTGATGAAAATGGAATAAATGGTTCTCCGAATTGAGCTAAAGCTGCTGCAATTTGAGTTGCTGTATACATGATTCCTTTTACAACTTCAGGATCATCTCCTTTTTTCCAAGGCTCTTGCGCTTGTAAAAATTGATTTCCTAAACGTGCCAAATTCATATATTCTGTTAACGCTGCACGAAATTCATATTTCTCAATATGTTCTGCGATACGCTGTCCAAAATATTTGATTAAGGTTACTTCTTCAAATTCAATTGTTTTTTCAGGAACAATTCCTTCATAATATTTGTGAGAAAGCACCATTACACGGTTAATGAAGTTTCCTAAAATACCTACTAATTCTGAATTATTTTTTGTTTGAAAATCTTTCCAAGTAAAATTATTGTCTTTATTTTCGGGCATATTTGCCGTCAAAACATAACGTAAAGTATCTTGTTGATTAGGAAAATCAATTAAATATTCATGTGCCCAAACTGCCCAATTACGAGAAGTTGAGATTTTATCGTCTTCTAAATTCAAGAATTCGTTTGCTGGTACATTGTCTGGCATAATGTAATCGCCATGCGCTTTCATCATCACTGGGAAAATAATACAGTGAAAAACGATGTTATCTTTACCAATGAAGTGAACTAATTTTGTTTCTTCATTTTGCCAATAATCTTTCCAGTTTTTACCATTTTGTTCTGCCCATTCTTGTGTAAAAGAAATGTAACCAATCGGCGCATCAAACCAAACATACATTACTTTTCCTTCTGCTCCTTCTACAGGAACAGGAATTCCCCAATTAAGGTCACGTGTCATTGCACGAGGTTTTAAACCATCGTCTAACCAAGATTTTACTTGACCATAAACGCTCGATTTCCAATCGTTTTTATGACCTTCTAAAATCCATTTCGATAAAAATTCTTGGTATTGATCTAATGGTAAATACCAGTTTTTTGTTTCTTTACGAATTGGCGTGTTTCCTGATAAAGCAGAACGAGGATTTATTAATTCTTCTGGACTTAAAGTTGATCCACATTTTTCGCATTGATCTCCGTAAGCATCTGGATTTCCACATTTCGGACATTCTCCTCTTATGTAGCGATCTGCTAAAAATTCATGCGCCTCTTCGTCATAATATTGTTCGGTTACATCTTCTGTAAATTTCCCGTTATCATACAATTTTTTGAAAAAATCTTGCGAAACTTCTTTGTGTTTTACAGATGTTGTACGAGAATAAATATCGAAAGTAACCCCAAAATTTTCTAATGTTGTTTTGATATTTTCGTGGTAACGATCTACAATATCTTGTGGTGTAACACCTTCGTTTTTTGCACGAATTGTAATTGGAATACCATGTTCATCAGAACCTCCAATAAAGGCAACGTCTTTTCCTTTTCTTCTTAAAAAACGCGCGTAAATATCAGAAGGAACATAAACACCAGCCATGTGACCAATATGTAAAGGTCCATTTGCGTAAGGTAATGCCGCTGTAATTGTATATCTTTTTGGTTGACTCATTTACTTAAAAATCTATTAGATGCAAAGATACGATTTGTTGTTTGTTTTGTTAAAACCTTTTTCTAATTTTATAAGCTTAATCAATTGATATTTGGAATGTTTGTAAGAAAAGAAGAGAAAAAAGATTATGATCAGGTTTTTAAGTTAATAGAACAAGCTTTTGAAAATGAAGAGTATAGTGATCATCGTGAACAGTTTTTAGTTGAAAGATTACGACATTCTGAAAATTTTGTTCCTGATTTATCTTTAGTATTTGAAATGAATGGGCTTATTGTTGGTTATATTTTGTTGACAAAAATTAAGATTAATAATTCTACTTCTTCTTACGATTCTTTAGCGCTTGCTCCAGTTGCGGTTTTACCAAATTATCAAGGAAATGGAATTGGAGGTCATTTAATAGAATTTGCACATCAAAAAGCAAAAGAATTAGGTTTTGAATCTGTTATTTTATTAGGACATCCAACTTATTATCCTAAATTTGGTTATAGAAAAGCATCTGAATTTGATATTCAATTACCTTTTGATGTTCCTGATGAAAATTGTATGGCAATTGAGTTGGTTATAGATGCGCTGAAAAATGTAAATGGAATGGTAGAATATCCGAAGGAATTTCACCAATAAATAAAATATTTTTATGAAAGAACAACCTATAGAAACAGCACCGATAGAAGTTGTAAATGATACAATTACTAATATTTTCACTTACGCTAATTATTTTTTGGTAGCTGGCTTGGTTGTATTATTAACTTATATGACGATAAGGGATTTCAGAAAGAAACAACGCGAAAAGAAATTAGCAAAAGAACGAGAAGAATATAATCGTTTCGAGGAAAATGATAAAACTGATTTATAAATCCAATAAAAAACTCCACTCAAAATTTTTGAGTGGAGTTTTTTATTATTCATTATTTTCTTCTTCTTCTTTAGGAGCTTCATAATTACTTTCGGATGTTATGATCCCATCACCTCCTTCAATAATTGGTCCTGGGTCATAGGTTTGATCATATTGATGAAATCCGTATGTATTAGAA
>NZ_JAVXKG010000040.1:0-25994 GCF_036647415.1 Algoriella sp. | reverse complement strand
AGGTCGTCGCCAGTTTTTATAAAAAGTCTCAAGATTTAGTTCTTGAGACTTTTTTTTTGCAATAGATTTTAGTAATGAGAAACTAGAGATTAGTAACTAGAAGTTAGAAATCACTTAAAACGTAGAACTTAGAATTTAATACAAGACGCGATGTTGAAACGAGTTCAGTAGGACAGAAGGGTTAATACTTATTTACTTAAAACTTACAACTTTGTAAGATGTGATACTGAAACGAGTTCATTATGACAAAAGAGTTTATACTAATAAGAAGATATTTTAAACTTATCACCTTATAAACTTACTACTTATAACTCGACTTGCGTTAGGGATAGCAGCGGAAATCCTTTTGTGGAAATCTGAATGTTATTATTGTACCAAATCTTCTTCCACAAAAGATTGCAGCGGATAGCCCGACCGAGCGTGAAATACAATGTTACTTTTTTATTGGATTTTATGAGCGAGGGAACGCCCAAAATCAAATTACGAAGTTAGAAAGAATTGAGAATTATTGTTATTCATCTTTCGATTATAGAAATTATAACAAATATCGGAACAAATATTATTAGTATCTATCCTTGAGTATTACTCTAATTTTTGATTAACTAAGATCTTCTATCCAAAATAAAAAGAATCTCTATCATTCAGGAAATTGAAATGATTTCGGGTTTTATCTTGTTCTTCTTTATCAATTTCGAATTGTAGGATTTCTGGATGTTGATTTATCATTTTTATATCTTCGCCTAATGTATTGAATAAATGAGAATCGCCCTGATAATCGAGATTATAGCCATCTGTGCCAATTCTATTTACGCCAGCCACAAATGCCATATTTTCTATAGAACGAGCTTTTAGAAGTGAAATCCAAGCTTCACGGCGTGCTTTTGGCCAACTTGCATTGCATAAAATCAAATCGTAGGGATCTTCATCAGTATTACGAATCCAAACAGGGAAACGCAAATCGTAACAAACAATTGGACGAATTTGCCAACCTTTATAGTCTATTGTTACAATATCATCGCCTGCCGAATAAACTTCCGCTTCTTTACCGTAACCAAATAAGTGTTTTTTGTCGTAAATAAAAATTGATCCATTCGGATTAACGAAATAGAAACGATTGTAGAACTTATCATTTTCTTTTGTAGAAATACTTCCAGCAATTGCTGTATCAAGCTCTTTGGCTTTATTTTGCATCCATACAAAGGTTTTTCCGAAAGGTTTTTGTGCTATTTTTTCTACATTCATAGAAAATCCAGAGGCAAACATTTCGGGTAAAAGAATAATATCAGTTTTATGATCTTTTAATAATTCATCCAAATAATTTTGATTTGCTTCTGCATCTTCCCAAATAATATCGTACTGAATAAGGGAAATTTTAAGTTTATTTTGATTTTCCATTTTTGATAAATTTTTGATCCAATTTTGAATTATTATACGAATTGATGATGTAATATGTAAAGATAAATATAAAAAAACCAATCATAGAACCGCCAACTGTGTCGATTGCGAAATGACGAGATAAATAAATTCTACTTATTGCAATACTAGGAAATAGTAATCCGAAAAATACTTGTAGCCATCTGTTTGTGGTTAATAAAGATAACAGCATGGCTATAATTGTTGCAGTTAATGAATGTCCGGAAGGAAATGTTGATTCCATTTGTACTGCATAATTTTTGACCAATACAATGTCAATTTTTTTCTCTGTAAAATAATATCCAGGACGTAAAACTTGTTGAAAATAGATGTTTTTGAAAAACAGACTAATCGCTGTCGCAACCGAACCTGAGATGAATAAATACAAGAATCGACGTTTGGTTTCTTTCCAAAATAAATATCCTAATAAAATAAAAAACAGATAATAGGTGCCAAAATCAGTATAAATAACAAAGAATTTATCAAAGAAATGATCGTGGTATTTGTTGAAATAAAGATGTAATTCGTCGCGACCAAAGTATTGTGTCATTGCGATTGCAGCAAAATTATAGATGAAAAAGATGACGAAAAAAGGCCAAATTCGTACAAATAAATCTTTTTGTTGGTGCATAAATTTGTTTTTATTAGGATTGATTTAATCTCAAATTTACGCAAAAAAAAACTTGGCTAAAATAGCCAAGTTCAAAACGTTTTAATTATATATTATAAATATTATTTAACTTTTTCTACGATTGCTTTGAAAGCTTCTGGGTGATTCATCGCTAAGTCAGCTAAGACTTTACGGTTTAATTCTACACCAGCTTTTTTAGTAGCTCCAATGAATTGAGAATAAGATAATCCGTGTAATCTTGCACCCGCGTTAATTCTTTGAATCCATAACGCACGGAAATTTCTTTTCTTTTGACGTCTATCACGGTAAGCGTAAACTAAACCTTTTTCTACTGCATTTTTAGCAACAGTCCAAACATTTTTTCTTCTTCCGAAATATCCTTTAGCAAGTTTTAAAACTTTTTTTCTTCTAGCTCTTGACGCAACTGCGTTTACTGATCTTGGCATAATTTTTAATTTTTTTGTATTAGGCGAATCACATTCGTAATTACTTAATTTTGCCTAATGACAGGGTTAATGATGAATTAATAAACCAAATAAGAACTTGTTCTTATTTTAATCTTAATTGTTGTTTTACTGAATGAACATCAGCTTTATCAACTAAACCAGTTTGAGTTAAATTTCTCTTTTGTTTAGTCTCTTTTTTTGTTAGGATGTGGCTTTTAAAAGCGTGTTTTCTTTTAATTTTACCTGTTCCTGTTAATTTGAAACGTTTTTTCGCTCCAGATTTTGTTTTTAATTTTGGCATGATTACAAATTGTATTTAAAATTAAAACGTTTTTATTTTTTTGAAAGATGATAAAGACCTATTTCTTAGGTCCCATCATCATAATCATTCTTTTTCCTTCAAGCTTTGGTAGTTGTTCTACTTTACCAACATCTTCCAACTCTTGTGCTAAACGCAACAATAAAATTTCTCCTTGATCTTTAAAGATAATAGAACGTCCTTTGAAGAAAACATACGCTTTCAACTTAGAACCTTCTTCTAAGAAAGCTCTTGCATGGCGTTTTTTGAATTCGTAATCGTGATCATCTGTCTGAGGACCGAAACGAATTTCTTTTACCACAACTTTTTGTTGTTTTGCTTTAAGTTCTTTCTCTTTTTTCTTTTGTTCGTATAAGAATTTTTTGTACTCTACGACACGACAAACAGGTGGAATGGCTTTTTCACTGATCATTACCAAATCCAAATTTTGCTCTTGAGCTAACTCTAAAGCTTTTGAAATTGAATAAACTCCAGGTTCTATACCTTCTCCTACAACGCGAACTTCTTTTGCGTCAATCTTATCATTGATCTTGTGTTGATCTTCCTTAATTACTCTGGCTGGTCCTCTGCCGCCTTTTCTTCTTATTGCGATAGTATTCTGTTTTTAAATTATTTTAATTTGATTTGTTCCTTCATAAAAGCGATAAACTCTTCTATAGTCATCTCTCCTAAATCACCTTCTCCGTGTCTACGTACAGAAACCGTTCCGTTTTCTGCTTCTTTTTCACCGATGACTAACATGAATGGAATTTTATTGATTTCAGCATCACGAATTTTTTTACCAGTTTTCTCATTTCTACTGTCAATCAATCCGTTAATTTCTTCTTCAGCAAGCAAATTTAATACTTTTTCTCCATATTCTACATATTTTTCACTAATTGGTAAAATTGTGTATAAATCTGGTGTTAACCAAAGGGGTAAATTTCCTGCTGTATTTTCTAACAAAATAGCGATGAAACGTTCCATAGAACCAAATGGCGCACGGTGAATCATTACTGGTCTGTGTTTTTCGTTATCTGCTCCGACGTAAGTTAAATCAAAACGTTCTGGTAAATTGTAATCTACTTGTATAGTTCCTAATTGCCATTGACGTCCTAATGCATCTTTCACCATAAAGTCTAACTTAGGTCCATAGAAAGCTGCTTCACCATATTCTACAACAGTTGGTAAACCTTTTTCTGCTGAAGCGGTAATGATTGCTTGCTCTGCTTTTTCCCAGTTTTCATCAGATCCGATGTATTTTTCTTTATTTTCTGGATCTCTTAATGAGATTTGAGCCGAATAATTATCAAATCCAAGATTTGTAAAGACATATAAAACTAAGTCGATTACTTTTTTGAATTCTTCTAATAATTGATCTGGTGTACAAAATAAATGCGCATCATCTTGAGTAAATCCACGAACACGAGTTAAACCGTGTAATTCTCCTGATTGTTCGTAACGGTAAACTGTACCAAATTCCGCATAACGTTTTGGTAAATCGCGATACGACCATTGTGAAGTTTTGTAAATTTCGCAGTGATGAGGGCAGTTCATTGGTTTTAACAAGAATTCTTCTCCTTCGTTTGGTGTTTTAATTGGTTGAAAACTGTCTGCACCATATTTTGCATAGTGACCAGAAGTTACATACAATTCTTTTTGACCAATGTGAGGAGTTACAACCATTTCGTAACCCATTTTTTGTTGCTCTTTTAATAAGAAATTTTCTAATTTTCTTCTCAAAGCAGCTCCTTTAGGTAACCAAAGTGGTAATCCTGCACCAACTTTTTCAGAAAAAGCAAATAAACCTAATTCTTTCCCTAATTTACGGTGATCACGTTTCTTCGCTTCTTCTAATAACTCAAGATATTCTGTTAAATCTTTTTGTTTCGGGAATGTAATACCATAAACACGAGTCAACATTTTGTTTTTTTCGTCTCCACGCCAATACGCACCAGCAACATTCAAGATTTTTGCAGCTTTTACAATTCCTGTATTCGGAATGTGTCCTCCACGACATAAATCTGTGAAGTTATCGTGTGTACAAAATGTAATATCTCCGTCTGTTAAGTTAGAAATCAATTCTGTTTTGTACTCATTGTCTTTGTAAGTTTCTAATGCTTCTGCTTTTGAAACTGAATATAATTTAAATTCAGCTTTTTTCTTTGCATTTTCCAACATTGCTTTTTCTACTTTCGCAAAATCAGCTTCAGTAAATTTATCGTCGCCAAAATCTACATCATAATAAAAACCTTTGTCAATCGCAGGTCCTATTGTTAATTTTGCGTTTGGATAAAATTCTACAATTGCTTGTGCTAATAAGTGAGCAGATGAATGCCAAAAAGCTTTTTTACCCATTTCATCATTCCAGGTTAACAATTTGATCGTTGCATCTGTGGTGATTGGGGTTGTTGTCTCAACTTGATTGTTGTTTACTATAGCCGAAATTACATTACGTGCTAAACCTTCACTAATGCTAAGCGCTACATCCATCGGTGTTACGCCACTCTCATACTGTCTTACACTTCCATCTGGAAGAGAAATGTTTATCATCTTTCTTTTAGAATTTGTACTAGAATGCAAAAATACGAATTTTCTGTAAGTTGACGAAATTTTTAAAGGGTTGATTTTAGCTAAAATATTAAGTAAATAGATGTGATACTATTCTGACTATAATTGTGTTGTTTTCGTGAAATTTATCTTGAATTTAATTGAAAAATTATTTCTTTATAAACTTTAAAACTTCGTTAGATTTTTTTGTTTTAATATAATAAATTCCAGCAGCTAAACCTTGACAATTAATCGTTATACTTGATTGATTATTTATTTGTACTGATTTCACAAATTGTCCAACTGAATTGTAGATGAATAGTATGTTATTTTCTGAATTTAATTGCGTTTTGTCAATACCAATTTCAATTTTTTCATTCGTTACATTAGGAGATTTTAACCATATAAATGGTTTTGATTCAACTGATTTTACGCTTAATTTTTCATGAATTTGAAATTGCATTACAACAGGTAAATGATCGCTCATATTGTACAAATTATTACGTAATGTTAGCGAATAAACTCCAGTACAATTTGGATCTTTTACATCTTTATTTAAACAACCTCCATTATTTCCAAAAGCTTTATAACTGTCATTTACATACGATAAACGAGAACTATTTTTGAAATTTTCGCTCATCATAATAAAATCAAAACGATCATCTAATCCACCACTTCCTCCCGCATTAGCACCACTACCAAAACCTCCATTAGAAACACGAGTACTCTGAGTATGAATGGAACTGAAATTTGCATTATCTTGCCAATTCCCAGGCGAATTTATTGGATCAATCATCAAAATAGCATTTGTTGGATTTAAGATTTCTTGATACGCAGGTTCTGAAGAATTATATAAATTAAAATCTCCTGCAAAAAGTACATACGTATTAGGTTGTGTTAGTTTTTTTAATGATTTTGTGACTTCTTGCACCATTTCCAATCGCATTTGACGATTTGCAGGTCCTGTACTCGATTTTAAATGAGCAACAAAAACTTCTAAATGAATCGGGTCGTTTGAAGTTGTGTTTAATTGGAAAGAATATTGATTGATATCACGATAAACTGTTGGAATTTTTTGTTGGTTGACTAATGTCAATTTTCGTGTGTTATAAAAAACCATTGTTTGTAAAGGATCAGCTAAATCGGTTGTATCAGCTACAAATAGAGCACGAGCAAATTTATCAGATTGATTTTGTAACGAAGTATTTAGAATTAAATTAGCGCCGTTTTCTGTTGCTAATTCACAAATCATAAATAAATCAGGTCGGTATTCGTCCAAAATATCTTTTAAGATCAATTGACGATTTTGTGGAAGAGAATTCGGAAATTTGAACACATTGTAAAACATTGTATTTAATGTTTCTTGTGAAAAAACAGAAACCGAAAGGATTAAAAGTAAAAAGAGTAATTTTTTTTTCATATCAATTGATTATCGTTAAACATTTCAACTTTTATTATATCAAGAATTTATTTTTGATATATGTTTAGGCTAAGCTAAATGTACTAATTATCAATCAAATAAAAAACTAATCATTTGTATTATACAAAAAAAATCCAGCTTCGTGATGAAACTGGATTTTGATATATTTTAAGTTCGTGCTCTTCGTAAATAGAGAAACAAGGTTAATAAACCAAATACAATATTTGGTATCCAGGCCGCTATAAATGGAGAAACATATCCTTTTTCTGAAAAAGTAGATGTTGTTTGTGAAAAGAAAATGTAGACAAATGCTAAAGCAATTCCGACGGCTAAATTCATTCCAATTCCTCCACGACGTTTTTTTGATGATAGCGATAATGCTAAAAGTGTCAAAATAATAGTAGAAAATGGATTACTTATACGTGCATTTAGTTCGTTTTCGTAAGTGTTTACGTTAGCGGAACCTTTTGCTTTTTGCTTTTCAATAAATTTATTCAATTCGAATGTATTCATTGTTTCTGCAACATATTCTTCAGGTAAAATTTCGTCTGGTGTTGCCGGAAGTTTCATGTTGAAATTAGGTAAGTATTCTAACTTCTCTGTTTTATCTTTGTTTATTTCGCGTGAATAAACACTCATTAAAGCATAAGTAGAATCTTTATCATTCCAATTAAAATTAGAGGCAATAACTTGTTTTTTAAGCTCGGTAGAATCAAATTTTTGATACATAAATGAGCTTCCTAATTTATCTGTTCTGTCATAACTATCAACAAAAACAAATTCGTTAGGAGAAACTTGCGATCCAATTCGTTGTCTTTTATAGTATTCATCTTTATCGGTATTACTAAGTAAATGGACGTATTGGTATTTGTTTTTCTTAATATTTGCCCAAGGCAAAGCAATATTACCAACAAGTAATGCGGAAACTGCTAAGAATAGAGAAACCCAAATGTAAGGCAAGGTGAAGCGATAAAAACTGATACCACCCGAAAGTATACCAACAATTTCTGTTTGCATTGTTAATCGTGATGTAAAATAAATTACGGTGATAAAAACGGCAATTGGTAAAAATGTGTTGACAATCCAAACTGTCCAAAATGGATAAAATTCGGTTAAGGCAATAAATGCTGTGGAGCCACTATCATTTATACGGCCTAATTTCTGACTAAGATCGACAATTACGGCGATGGTTGACAGAATTAAAACCATAAAGATAAAGGTTCCGATAAAGTTTCGGATGATGTATTTATCAATAATTTTCAAACTACAGACGTTGTTTTAGTTGTGGAACAATTTGTTCTTTCCATTGTGCGAAATCTCCTGCTAAGATATGTTCTCTTGCAACTCTTACCAAATCTAAATAAAATGCTAAGTTATGTATAGATGCAATTTGTTTTCCTAGAGATTCGTTGGCATTAAATAAATGACGTACATAGGCTTTAGAATAAAAACTATCAACGTAAGATGTTCCACTTTCGTCTAATGGTTCAAAACAATCTTTCCATTTTGCATTTTTCATATTCATTACACCATTCCATGTAAATAACATACCGTTACGTGCGTTACGAGTTGGCATTACACAGTCAAACATATCAACACCAAGTGCAATACACTCAATAATATTCCAAGGTGTACCAACACCCATTAAATAACGAGGTTTATCTTGAGGAAGAATTTCTGTTACGATATCTGTCATTTCGTACATAATTGGTTCTGGTTCACCAACAGATAAACCACCAATAGCGTTACCTTCTGCTCCAAAATCTGAAATATATTTGGCAGATTCTTGACGTAAATCTTTAAAATCATTTCCTTGTACAATAGGAAAAAGAGTTTGTTTATGTCCGTAATATTCAGGATTATTATCTAACCAAGTTCTACAACGCTCTAACCAACGGTGTGTAACATGCATGGCACGTTTTGCATCGTGGTATTTTGCAGGAATTCCTGTTAATTCATCAAAAGCCATAAAAATATCACCACCAATATAGCGCTGAATTTCCATAGATTTTTCTGGTGTAAACATGTGATAAGAACCATCGATATGCGATTTGAAACGCACACCTTCTTCGGATTTTTTACGACTTGTTGACAAAGAATAAACCTGAAATCCACCAGAATCGGTAAGGATTGGTTTTTGCCAATTCATAAATTGATGTAAACCACCTGCTTTGTGTAAAATATCTGTTCCTGGACGTAAATATAAATGATACGTGTTTCCAAGAATGATTTGCGCTTTAATGTCTTCTTCTAATTCGCGTTGATGAACAGATTTTACTGTACCAACTGTACCAACTGGCATAAAAATAGGTGTCTGGATTTTACCGTGATCGGTTTCTACAACACCTGCTCTTGCTTTAGAAAATTCGTCTTTTTTGTCGATTGAAAATTTCATAGTGAGCAAAGATATTAATTGTTTAGCTTGTTGCGAGTTGGTTTGTGAAAAAATAACAAAAAAATAAGGATAAAGTTGCCTTTATCCTTATTCAAAACCACAAATAAAGAATTATTATTTCGTAAAACGTAAAGACATTTTACGGTCAGTTGCTCTTTCTTCGTCAGTTGCAGTTTCTGCAACAGTAGCAAATTCTTCTCCGTAACCTTCGGCACTTATAACTTGTGCACCTACGCCACGTTTCGTTAATTCAGCTTTTAAGTAATCTGCGCGTTTTTGAGAAATTTCTTTGTTTTTAGCATCATCTCCTTTTTTATCTGAATAAGCGCCAAGTTTAATTTTTGCTGTTGGATATTTTTTAAGAATAGCTGTTAAATTATCTAATTGTACTTCAGATCCTGGTTCTAATTGATCAGTTTTTCCAAAAACGAAGTTTACATTATCAAAATTAAACCATTTTTCTTTTAATTGATCTTCAGTTAAATTTGAAAAATCAGGTGCTTTTACAAATTTTATGATTTGTTCTTCTAATCCATTTGCATAACCTTTTAAGGCAACACCGTCTAAATCAATAGAAGATAATTCTTTTGGTACAGCATTCAATGAATCTGTGTTTAAAGAGTCTACAACGATTTCTGTATCTTCTATTACAACAGTTTTATCTTTGTCTTTACAATATTTAACAAGGAAGAAAGCTCCTAAACCAACAATTAATAATGGAATTAACCATTTCCAGAATCCACCACCACCGTTGTCTTGTGTTTCTGTGTAAGTATTTGTAGGTTCTACAATTTTTTTAGTTTCTGCAATTGTTTCTGATACTTTATCCTTTGCAGTATCAACTGTATCAGCAATCTTATCTTTGGCAACTTCTACAGTATCAGAAATTTTGTCTGTTACCGTATCAATTGTATCAGAGATTTTATCTTTTGCAGCGTCTATTGTTTCTGAAATATTTGGAGTATTATTAAAGAAAGACCCTAATCCTAAAGCACCAAGACCTAAACCAGCAGGAAGTAAGCCAACAAGTTTGTCTTTAATATCTCCTAAAGATCCGAAGAAATCATTTTCTTGTACATGATTAAATTCTGCTTCTTTTCCTATTGATCCAAATGTTGTCAGAGCAGTTAAATCTAATAATTTTGAAGATGATGCAGTAGAAATTCCTGCCGATTCTGCTACTTTAGAAATAATAGGTTGAGCGTTAGAACCTAATAATGTTGTGATTAATCCTTTAATAGCATCTGGAGTTTCTTGTTCTGTAGAAATGTTTCCTAATCCACGTGATGCTCCAAAGGTTTTGATTGTGTGAAATAATCCTGTTGCAGAATCTTTCTTATCCAAAACGCTTCCTAATAAAATAGGAATGTAAGAACTGATGGCTTTTGATACGCCAGATTCGCTTTCTCCTAATTGAGAAGAAACGCTAGAAATAAGAGTCGGAGTAATGTGCTCCTTTACTAAGTCAATAATGTTCATAGTTTTTGTTTTTAAGTAATTGATTAAATCTTTATATTGATTGTTTTTGTTCTTAACTAATATTGTACCAGTTTTTTAGGTAGATTAAAAATAGTTAAAAAAAACATTAAAAAAATCATTTTTTTGTAAAGATGTTAGTTTGGTCTTATTTTTAGCCATTGAAAAAAAATAAAAATTAAATACTATGCAAGAGCAAGACAAAGTCGATAGCTTACAAGATGTTATCGTATCGCCATTTAAAGATTTAGAAAATTTTACGCAATGGCTCTTAACCAAAGGTTCTGAAGTAGGCTGGGGATTAGTTTCGGCACTACTTACTTTACTAATTGGATTTTGGGTTTCGGGAAAATTGGTCAAATTAATTGAGAAAAGAATGATTGCCAGAAATGTCGATTTATCAATTCGTACATTCTTAATTCCGATTATAAATATTTTATTTAAAATGATCGTATTGACATTTGTTGTTAGCCGATTAGGTTTTAATGCATCTGGTTTTGTAGCTGCTTTGGGAGGTATGGGATTGGCTGTTGGTTTGGCTTTACAAGGGTCTTTGTCAAATTTTGCCGCAGGAATTTTGATTATCTTGTTCAAACCTTTCAAAGTTGGAGATTACATTGTTTCGCAAGGAAATGAAGGAACTGTAGAGTCTATTAACATTCTTAATACCGTTATTGCAACTGGAAAAGGACAGATTGTAACTTTACCAAACGGAAATTTATTTAATAATCCAATTATAAATTTTTCAGTAAAAGAATACCGTCGTTTAGATTTAAATATTGGAATTTCTTATGACGATGATTTTGAGAATGTCCATAAGGTTTTGTTGGATGTTTTAGAAAAAAATGATTTGGTAGATGATACACAGCCAAAAACGGTCGAAATATTAGAGTTTGCCTCAAGTAGCGTTAACATAGTGGTGCGTTGTTATGTGAAAAATGCAGATTATTGGACGGCTTATTGGAAATTGTACCGTGATGTAAAACATACGATAGACGAAAATAAAATTTCTATGCCGAATCCACATACCGAGATGGTGATTAAAAATGAAACAGATTTGTCAAACACTCCTTTTGATAATAAAGATTAATGAAATTTTTCATTCTAATATGTTCAATCTTTTCTTCTGTGCAACTATTTGCGCAGAAGGATTTGATTGATCAACATCTCAACTCAGACTTTTATTCTACACAGTTTACGGGATTTTATTTGTACGATCCAATTCTTAAAGAAGAAATTTTTACATACAACGGAAACAAATTTTTTACGCCAGCTTCTAACACCAAAATTTTTACGCTTTATACGGCTATGAAGATGTTGGGCGATTCAATTCCAGCATTCAAATATCAATTGATTGGCGAGGAATTACATATCGAAGGAACGGGTGATCCGACTTTTTTGCATCCAAAATATAAAAATAATCGTGCAGTTGATTTTCTTAAAAATAATGGAACAAAAATCGTTTTTCATTGGAATAATTTTGATGAAGAATCTTTTCTGCCTGGTTGGACTTGGGACGATTTCAGAAAAGATTATTCACCCGAACGTAGTCAATTTCCGATTAATGAAAACATGGTTTCGATTTCGAAAACAGGAAATTCAGTCAAAACTTTTCCGACATATTTTGAGCAATTTACGCAGATAAAAACGATGTTGGAACCGCGTGATTTTTATGACAATAAATTTTACATCAATCAACAAAAACGTTCAGAAAAAGTTCCTTTTATTGTGAATGAAACGGTGATAGAAAAATCGTTGACAGAGATTTTAGGAAAACCAGTTGATATGATAAAAACGCCAATGGGTGCAAATTCGAAAATATTTTATAGTCAAAAATCTGATGATGTTTACCGTGAAATGATGGAGAATAGCGATAATTTTTTGGCAGAACATTTATTGATTTTAGCTTCGAGTACAATGAGCGGAAAATTAAGTTCGGCGCAAGTAATAGATTATGCGAAAAATAATTTTTTGAAGGATTTAAAGCAAAAACCTGAGTGGTTTGATGGTTCTGGACTTTCGCGCTATAATTTGTTTACGCCGCAAAGTTTTGTTCAAGTTTTAGAGAAAATGTACAACGAATTTCCTGAGCAACGTTTACATTCTATTTTCCCAATTGGAGGAAAAACTGGCACAATAAAAAACAGATACAAAGATTCTACAACGCCTTATATTTACGCTAAAACAGGAACGTTGAATAATAATGTAACGTTGAGTGGATATGTGAAAACGAAATCTGGACGAACATTTATTTTTAGTTTAATGAATAATAATTCGACCAAAGATTTGAGTTTGATTAGAAATGAAAATGAAAAATTATTGCGAATTGTTCGGGATAATTACTAAAGTATAAAGTATAAAAAAAGCCTCCAAATTTGGAGGCTTTTTTATGTTATTTAGAATGTCATTTTCAAGACTTCGTTTCCACTTGTTAAAGAAAATGTTTTTCGATTATTTTTTACATCAACATTCACAATGTTTTGTTGATCACTAAAAACATCTGTCAACAATCCTATTCGTATTTCTAACGAACTGATATCGCTAACCTGTCCTACTTTATAAAAAATACGTGTTGATTTATCGTTCACAGAATAAATAAAGTCTGTAGCATTTACATTTTTTCCGTTTACCTTAACATCAACTTTATTGTTTACATAGGCTTTCAGTTTATTTTCGAAAGCAGATTTGTTTGTTACACTTTCTCCTACTGCTTTTTCTAAATGTGTTGTGAAAAAACGATAAGTAATGTTTAGTGTGCCCGTTTCTTGTTCGTAATCAACTTTTATATTTGATGTATGAAAGTCTTGTGCATTAAGATTAAGAGCAACAAAAACCATTAGTAAAGAAAATAGATATTTAAAGTATTTCATTTTCAAATTATTTTATACTTATTCAATTCAAACGAAGTGCCAAAAAAGACAAAAGTTTAGAATAAGTTTATTTTTGTTTGATTTAAACGTAATTATAGTAATAAAATTATAAATCATCTAATAAAATAAAAAGAGTATTAACGAATTAATACTCTTTTTGTAGATATTTTAAATTTTAATTAAGCAAACCAAACGTTATATGGTATTCTACTTAATATACATAATAGTCCAATTAATCCAAAAACAGTAACTTTCATTGGTACAGTTGTAGATCTTTTTAGCTTTGCGCTAGCAATTGTCATAAAAATTACACCAGCAATCATCATCATTGGATGTTCTACGAAAGTTAATCTTAAGCCAGCATCTTTCATAATATTAGATGGTTCTAATGCAGAAAACATCATAATATAATAAACTAATCCAAGTAACATTTGTACGTGAAAAGTGATTGTTGTAAATAAACCAATTTTTTTAATTGTTACATCTGTATCTTTTTTAGAGATTGCATAAATCAATGTTGAGACAACAAAGACAACACCCATTAAGATTGTTAAATAAGCCCAACCGCTATGAAATTGTTTGATAAAATCCATTTTTCTAATTTTAATTTTTCAAGACAAAAATACTAAACCTTTTTACATAAATACTATTTGCTGATATATATGTGTTTTCAGAACAGTTTTTTAGATTAACGAATTTCTTGTAATTTCGTGCAAAATAATTATCCGAAATGGGAAAAGATAAAATCAAAAGATTTAACGAAAACAAAACTTTTGACAATGTAGTTCAGCCAACAAGAGATGAAGCAATAAATAATTTTGCATTAAAAGGAAATTGGAACAAAGAATTTTTTAAGAATGATAATCCGATTGTATTAGAATTGGGTTGTGGAAAAGGAGAATACACCGTTGCAATGGCTCGTCGTGATAAAGATCGAAATTTTATCGGAGTAGATATTAAAGGATCAAGATTTTGGCGCGGAGCAAAAACTTGTTTGGAAGAAGGGATAGAGAATGCAGGTTTTATGCGAACTCAAATAGAGATTATAGATAATTTATTTGCTGAAAATGAAGTAAGCGAAATTTGGATTACTTTCCCAGATCCACAAATAAAATTTAAAAGAACAAAACATCGTTTAACTCATCCAGAGTTTTTGAGACGTTATAATACAATTCTTAAACCAGAAGGAACGGTTAATTTAAAAACAGATTCTGAGTTTTTACACGGTTATACGCATGGTGTAATTCAGTTAGAAGGACACGAAGTTATTCGTTCTACACACGATGTTTATCACCCAGATCATTCGGATATTCCGGCAATTGTAACGGAAGTGCAAACATATTATGAATCGATGTTTTTAGAAGAAGGGAAAAAAATTACCTATCTAAAATTTCAATTAAAATATTAATTAAAATCCATCGAAAGATGGATTTTTTTTATGTATAGTAAATTATAAGTCATTAAAAATCATATCTTCGTAAAACACTAATATGATTTTATGAAATTTAATACTTTACTTTTTACACTACTAGCGACGTCATCTGTATCTTTATTTGCACAAGAAAAAAATGATTTTATTTATGCAAATATGGAAACTGTAAATGCGAAGTTTCTTCAACAAGAAAATCCAAATTCAATTCAAATACTTTCTTCGAAAGATGGAATTTCTGCAATTTATTTTCATCCAACAATAGCTGAAAGTTTACATGGTAAATTTGCTCACGGACATGGTTATATTTTTCAAAATTCGAAAGAAGAAGCTGTTCAGTCATTGCACAAAACGGTTCTTCAGAAAAAAGCACCTTTCAATTATACAATAACAGAACAAACCTTTATTAACGAGGCTTTGAACGATGTTGATGTAAAAGAAATTGAAAAAACAATTTTGATGTTAGAGGGTTTCAAAACACGATATCATACACGACAAGAAGCGAATGATGCTATTCTGAAATTGAAAGAAGTTTGGGAAAAAATAATTGTTGATGCAAATAGACAAGATATTATAATAAAAACTATTGATCATGTCAATACACCAATGAAATCTTTGATTTTGACTTTTACAGGATCGGGAAATAAAGACGAATATGTTATAATTGGTGGACATGCAGATTCTACAATAGGTTGGAGTGGAGATCAATCTTTTGCTCCTGGAGCAGATGATAATGCATCTGGAATTGCTACAATTACAGAAGTTTTGCGCGTATTGGTGAAAAATAAATTTGTACCACAACGAACGGTAGAGATAATGGCTTATGCAGCAGAAGAAATCGGTTTGGTTGGATCGAAAGAAATTGCGGAAAAATACGTTTCGCAGAACAAGAATGTAATTGGTTATGTGCAATTTGATATGACGAATTATAAAGGTTCTGCAAAAGATGTTGTGTTGATGACGGATAGTTATTGTGATACTAATCTCAATTCATTTTTGATGCAATTGATGGATGAGTATAACAAAACTGGTTTACATCAATTTACCTATGATACGTCAAAATGTGGTTATGGATGTTCAGATCATGCAAGTTGGGCGAATAATGGCTATGCGGCAACTTTACCTTTCGAGGCTAAAATGAGTGACAGTAATCCATATATTCATTCAAAAAATGATACGTATGCAACGATGGGAAGTACATCTACACATGCAGCAAAGTTTACAAAATTGGGAATAGAATATATTGTAGAGGCTGCTAAAACTACGGTTTTAGGAACAAATGATCTTGATGAAAATTTGTCTAAAATTTATGTAGAAAATAAACTATTGAATTATAGGTTTAACAATAACTCTAGTTATTCAATTCAAATTGTAGATGCTTCTGGTAGAGAACTAATTACTTTGACTAATAAATCTGCAAATGGAAGTGTGGATTTATCAAATTTAAATAAAGGTTTTTATGTTGCGATTTTTAAAGATACAGCAGGTAAAACAACATCACACAAAATAATAATTAAATAAATCATTTTAAGATAAAAAAAATCGGGAAACTAATTTTAGCTTGCCGATTTTGTATATTATGATAACTGATATCTTAGTTATTCAAACTTTGTAAATAAGAAACCCAACCTAAAGTTTGGTATTCTTTTGCAGCAGTTTTTACATCCGCAGCTCTATAAATTCCACGACCAACAATCATAAAATCGGTATGGTAATTCTTGAAAACCAATTCTGGCGTATTGTACTGTTGTCCTTTGCTATCTCCAGTAGAAGAAATATTAACACCAGGTGTAAACAATAACAAATTATCAGGAATTTGACGTTGCGCAACCGCACCTAATACATTTCCAGATTCTTCTGATACATTAATTGCTTTTGTAAAATAATAATCATCAGTCAAAGTTCCTTTAGATGACATTTCCACAATTGTGATAACACCAGTATTTTCAAAAACTTTCAACGATTCTAAACCACCAATTGGATGCACAGTTACTAAATCTGCCCAATCAGAAATTTTATAAATAGATTTCTTGAATTGTAATTCTTGTGTATTTCCGATATCACCAAACTTGCGATCTTCGAACAATAAAAATTCTTTTTCGCGTGCGATTTTTTTCAGCTCAACAATTAAGTTATCCGAAAAATCCTGAATAATATCTGAATGTAATTTTAATGCAACAATATGATCTCCAACTTTATTCGCGAAATCTATAATTTCATCAGAAGTAATTAAATCTGCTGAAGCGATTAAGTTAGAATGTTTTTTTAACGCTAATTCAACCAAACGTTTTCCTACTGGATGAACAATTTTTTTGTTCTCTAAAGCAATTCGTTGTTTAGCTGGAACAGCTTCTGGAGGTAAAGCCAAAAAGTCTTTTATTTTTTTTGCTTCATCATCACTCAAACGGTGATATTTATGTAAAATATCGATTACTTCGTGAATTGTAAATAACGTCTTAACGTTGTAACCTTGTTCTTTCAATTTGTCCGATCCGCCTTGCGCACGATCCAAAACAACAACCAAATCTTTCACACGTAAACCCTCTCGCTCTACTTGATCTATTGTTTCTAATAAAGACTGTCCAGAAGTAATTACATCTTCAACCAAAAGACAAGATTGTCCTTCCGTAAAAACACCCTCTACCATACGTTTTGTACCGTATCCTTTGTTTTCTTTACGTTTTATGATTAATGGAATATTCGATGTTAAACTCATTGTAGTCGCCATCGGTAAAGCCGCATAAGGCACACCACAAATCAAATCGTAATCTACATCTTCAACTAAATCTAATAAATTATTTGCTAAAGTTTTTAATAATTGTGGGCTAGAAGCCAAAGGTCTTAAATCGACATAGAAAGGAGATTCAATGCCACTTTTTAAAGTAAAATTCCCGAATTTTATAATTCCAAGCTCGTAAGCTTTCAATAAAAAATCTTCTCTTGGTTGCATTTGCGTAATGTTTGAGCAAAGTTAATAGGTTTTTGAGTGATATAAAGCATTTTCTAAAAAATTCTTTTTCAATTGTATAAATATCGAATATTTATACTGAATTGATTTGTGATTGCTTCTTATATTGAAATTTTATACTGAATTTATGTTTTGAAATTGATTTATTATTTCATCACATTGCTTAAATATTTTTTCTAAATACTGATTATCTATTGTTTTTAATTCTAAGTCTAATTTTTTTAAATATTCTTTATTGTATTCATTTCGATCTTCTCCAATTGGATAAAACCTAACAGCATTATTAAACTTTATAAAAATATTCAAATCGATTTCATCTAAAACGTTTATATCGTCTATTCTATTTTTTAAATATTCCATTTTATTACATCCTAAATGAATTTCTATTTGATTTGTTTTAATGGCAATAGCATTCGATCGTAATTTTTTAATTAATCTATTACGTTTTAAATCTTCGAATTTATTAAGAGAAATATTCTTCATAGAATGAAATTATGATTTTTATGAAAGAATTAAAAATATAAGTTATTCTGAACTCACTTCAAAATTTAATTAAGATAAAAAAAATGTAATAATTCGTAATTCTAAAATCGTTAATCTAAACTTCCTCAATCTTTCATTAAAAACTTCATAAAATAATTTTACTTTTGAAAGAATTAGATTCACACCAAATGAAAAAATATATATTCGCAAGCATTGCAATAATTTCTGCACTTGTTTCTGCGCAAGAAACACCATTCAAATTTAAAGAATTAGTAAATAATTCTGCACTTCCTGTTATTTCTCAAGGAAAAACAGGAACATGTTGGTCGTTTTCTACAATTTCTTTTTTAGAATCAGAGGTAAAACGTATGACGGGGAAAAATGTAGATTTATCAGAAATGTACAATGTGCGTTTTACTTATCCTGTAAAAGCGTATAATTATGTTTATCGTCAAGGAAAAGCACAATTTAGCGAAGGCGGTTTGTCACATGATGTGTTAAATTCTGTTCGATTGAATGGATTAGTTCCAAATGAAGTTTATTCAGGTTTTACAGCAGGTACAGATGAAAAACATAACCACGAAATGTTGGTAAAAGACCTAAAAGTTGGTTTAGATTCGATTGTAAAAAATCCTAAAAAATATTTGACAAAAGACTGGAAATCTAATTTCGATCAAAAATTAAATAAAAAATTAGGCGTTCCTCCAGTAAAATTTAATTACGAAGGAAAACAATATACACCACAAGAATTTGCAAAAGTATTGAAGATTAATCCTGATAATTATGTTACATTAACATCTTTTCAGCAAGCGCCTTATTATTCGCAATTTATTTTACAAGTTCCAGACAATTTTTCAAATGGTTCCTACTATAATTTACCTTTAGATGAATATATGAACGTTTTAGATGAAGCGTTGTACAAAGGATTTACAGCCGCTTTTGATACGGATGTTTCGGAAAAAACATTCTCTAAAAAATATGGAATGGCAATTTTACCTTCAGAAGGATTAGAGTCAGATTATTTTGTTCAGATTTTACCAGAAAAATGGGTTTCGGCTGATGAACGCCAAGCTGCTTTCGAAAATTATTCGACAGAAGATGACCATTTAATGCATATTACAGGAATTTTGAAAGATCAACTGGGAAATCAATATTATGATGTTAAAAATTCTTGGGGAACAGAAGATTTAGGAAATAATGGTCATATTTATATGTCAAAACCATTTTTCCGAATGAAATCTATTGCTTTTACAATTCATAAAGATGCGTTGTCTAAAGAAGTGAAAAAGCAATTGGGAATTAATTAAAACTTACAAAGAGACAAAATGAATACATTAGAGCAAGCAATAGAAAAGTTAGATTATAAAGGTTATTTGGATATTGAAATTCCGAAAGGAACCGATTTGATTGACGAAATCAATAAATTACGCAAAGAGAAAAATGCGGTTATTTTAGCGCATTATTATCAATCGGGCGAAATTCAAGATTTAGCAGATTATTTGGGAGATTCTTTACAATTAGCGCGTGCAGCAGCAAAAACAGATGCTGATATGATTGTTTTTTGTGGCGTTCATTTTATGGCGGAAGCAGCAAAAATTGTTAACCCAACCAAAAAAGTCGTTTTACCTGATACAAAAGCAGGTTGTTCGTTAGCAGATTCTTGTTCGGCAGAAGGTTTACGCGGTTTACGTGAAATACATCCCAACGCAATTGTGGTGAGTTACATCAACTGTGATGCTGGTGTTAAAGCGGAATCGGATATTATTGTAACGTCGTCTAACGCTGAGGTTATTATCAATTCATTACCAAAAGAGCAAGAAATTATTTTTGCACCAGACCGTAATTTAGGTCGTTATTTGAATCAAGTTTGTAACCGACAAATGATTTTGTGGGACGGAGCTTGTATGGTTCATGAAGCTTTTTCGTTGGAAAGAATTGCACAACAAATGGCAGATAATCCGAATGCAAAATTAATTGCGCATCCAGAAGCACAAGAAGATTTGTTGAAATTTGCACATTTCATTGGTTCTACTTCTCGTTTGTTAGATTATGTTGTAGAAGATGAAGCAACAGAATTTATTGTAGCGACAGAGGAAGGGATTTTACATGAGATGGCAAAACTTGCTCCAACTAAAAAATTAATTCCAGCTTTGGTTCAAGATGAATCGTGCAATTGTTCAGAATGTTTTTACATGAAACTTTCTACTTTAGAAAAATTATATTTATGTATGAAATATGAATTGCCAGAAATTCAAATCGAAGAAGAATTACGTGTTAAAGCTTTAGCGGCAATTAATAGAATGTTAGAATTATCAGAAAAAATAAAATAATGGCAATTCAAGATGTTTTAGTAATCGGTTCTGGAATTGCAGGACTTTCGTATGCACTGAAAATTGCCATTCGTTATCCTGATGCGCAAATTACAATTGTAACAAAAGCCAACGAAGACGAAACCAATACCAAATATGCACAAGGCGGAGTTGCGGTTGTGAGCGATTTTGAGAAAGATAGTTTTGAGAAACATATTCAAGATACGTTACGCGCAGGAGATGGTTTGTGCAAATTAGAAGCGGTAGAAATTGTGGTAAAAGAAGCGCCAGAACGCATCAATGAAATTATTGATTGGGGTGTTCGTTTCGATAAAAATCATGATGGTATTTATGATTTAGGTAGAGAAGGCGGACATACCGAAAACCGAATTGTACATCACAAAGATATTACGGGTTGGGAAATTGAGCGCGCAATGTTAGAAGCCATCAAATCTTATCCAAATATCACGATGTTATCGCATCATTTTGTGGTCGATTTAATTACAGAACATCATCTTCGTCAAGATAAAACAGATAAAATAACGTGTTATGGCGCTTATATTTTAGATTTAAAATCTGAAAAAGTAGAACGTCATTTAGCTAAAACAACATTGCTTGCAACGGGAGGAGTAGGGCATGTTTATAAAAATACAACAAACCCAATTATAGCAACTGGCGATGGCATTGGTTTGGCTCGTCGTGCGCATGCATCGGTTTCTAATATGCAATTTATTCAGTTTCATCCAACTGCTTTTTACAGTGAGTTTGATGGTCAATTGTTTCTAATTTCGGAAGCTGTTCGTGGTTTTGGAGCAAAATTGAGAACAAAAGATGGCGAATTGTTTATGCACAAATATGATGAACGTGAAGAATTAGCTTCGCGAGATATTGTGGCGCGAGCAATTGATAATGAAATGAAATTGCGTGGAGACGATTATGTTTACATTGATTGTCGTCATTTGGACAAAGAAAAATTCTTCGAGCATTTTCCTAATATTTACGAAAAATGTAAATCCGAAGGATATGATATGTTTACAGAATTGGTTCCTGTTGTGCCAGCTTCGCATTATTTATGTGGTGGAATTGATGTTGATTTAGACGGAAAAACTTCTATTGATAATTTATTTGCTGTCGGCGAATGTTCTAATACTGGTTTGCATGGTGCAAATCGTTTGGCGTCAAATTCTTTGTTAGAAGCAATGGTTTTTGGACATCGTGCAGCGTTGAAAACAGTGGATAGATTAGAAAAAAATCAGTTCCGAATTTACGATTTCAATTTTCCAGAATGGAATGCAGAAGGAATGAAAGTACAAGAAGAATTGGTGTTGATTTCTTATTTGCGCAAACAATTACAAGCTATGATGAGCGAATTGGTCGGTATTGTACGCAGTAATTCTCGTTTGGATATTGCGCAACAACGCATCAATGAAATTGAAAAAATGGTCAAAGAGATTTATAATTTTTCTATTATTTCTCCAAAATTATTAGAATTGAGAAATTTGGTTGATGTAGCGCAATTAATCATTCAGCAAAGTATCAATCAAAAAGAAAATCGCGGAACTTTTTACAACAAAGATTTAACCTAAATGAAGAATTTTTTTCTGTTTATTACCTGTATTTTTTCGAGTATTGTTTTTGCTCAAACTAAAGATAAAGAAACTCCTATCGCTTCGGTCAGAGTAACTAAAAAGATGCCCGTTTATTTTGGTTGCGAAAGTTTTACCGAAAAAAAAGATTTAGTTACATGTATGAATAAGAATTTGAATCAAGATGTTCAATCTCAAATTGCTTTTTTTTCTAACATTGCAGATTATCTACACATCGAGACGGCACAATCTAAACTGAGTTTTACAATTAACAAAGAAGGTGATTTTTCTAATTTGTCAACAGATGGTATTAATCCTATTTTTAATAGCGTTGCATTGTCAAGTTTAGTTTTATTGCAAAATAAAATGGATCGAAATAAGATGCATATCGAACCAGGAAAAGATGAAAAAAATAATCCGATTGACGTTAATCTAAATCTTCCACTTCGATATGAAGCTGCAGAAAAAAACAATGATTTTGATAAATTTCCATCAGAAAACCGTGTTTTATTTACCTTAAAAACAGATGAAGAAACAATAGAAGTTAGGATTGATAAAGAATTTAATTTGAAAACTTTTGGAAACAATGGTAATAGAGAATATTATTTAGGAAAATTCTCAAATTTATTCGAAATGGCTTCTGTAGAACCTTATGCGACTGCTTTTGATGCGGCTTTCAAATCTGGAATTATAGCGATTACAAAAGGTAAAATTGAAGACAAAGAATATACACTTCAAATCAAAAATTTCTTTGAAAACGATCCGTCTGCAGAAGTTTTAATCACTGTTTTTAGAGAAGAAAACGGAACTTGGGCAGAATATTACGAATACAAAACAAAAAAAGAGTTTAATCAGTCAAAATTTGCTCACTTAACTTACAGATAAAATGAATTTTCCAAACTATATCACACACGAAAAACTACAACAATTTATTCGTCAAGCTTTTTTAGAAGACGTTGGCGATGGCGATCATTCTACCTTGGCATCTGTGCCATATGAAGCGATTCAGGAAGCAGAGTTGAAAGTAAAAGACGATGGAATAATTGCAGGAATTGAGTTAGCAAAAATAATTTTTGACACTTTTGATCCTTCAATTGTCGTGGAAGCCTATAAAAATGATGGAGACAAAGTACAGTTTGGAGATGTCGCTTTCAAGATAAAAGGTTCTTCACAATCTATCTTAACATGCGAGCGTTTGGTGCTAAATTGTATGCAACGTATGTCTGGAATTGCGACTTATGCGCATGAAATGATGGAATTAGTGAAAGGAACAAATACCAAAATTTTGGATACTCGCAAAACAACGCCTAATTTCCGAATGATGGAAAAATGGGCAGTAAAAATCGGTGGAGCCGAAAATCATCGATTTGGTTTATACGATATGGTCATGTTAAAGGATAATCACGTCGATTTTTCTGGAAGTATCACCAATGCCGTAGAAAAAACAAAAGATTACTTAACGAAACATCATTTACATCTTAAAATTGAAGTGGAAACACGAAATATGCATGAAGTAAAAGAGGCGCTTGCTGCGAATGTCGATTTTATTATGTTGGATAATTTTGATTTGGAAATAATGAAAGAAGCAGTTCTATATATTAATGGACAAACAAAAACGGAAGCTTCGGGCGGAATTACAAAAGAATCTGTACGTGCAATTGCAGAAACTGGTGTTGATTTTATTTCGTCGGGAGCAATCATTCATTCAGCGAAAAATTTTGATTTGAGCTTAAAAGCGATTAAATAATATGTATAAATTTCTAATTCTTGTTTTATTTTCAAGTTTAGTATTTTCTCAAGAAAAGCCAAAATATAAAATGCCTATTTTTCCAGGCTGTGAAAAATTTGAAACGAATGATGAGTTACGCAAATGTTTACAAGAAAGCATTAGTTTTTTTTCTCAATCTTATTTCAAGAGTAATAAAAATATTATTGAATATTTTCAGTTTCCTAGCTTCAAAGAAAATGCAAGTTTTTTGGTAGATACCAAAGGAAAACTTATTTATAAAAAAACTTCTAATAATTCGGATATGTTTGCGCTTGTAGCAGCAGATTTATTTCGAGTATTAAATGTTTTTTTAGAAAACAGTAATTTAACGGTTCAGCCTGCAAAAACAGAATCTGGACCAGCGGGATTAAATTTCAGTTTACCAATAAATTATCTGCCAGATAGTCAAATATATCTTAATGATAGTTTAAACCCCATTCGATTTACATTAAATTCTAATCAAAAATTTACAGTTCGTCAAACCAAAGATTTTAAATTTTTGGTTTATAATCAAAATAACGAATTAGTAGAAACACTTAATACCTTTGTTGATTTGGTTACAAATCCGTTGATTTTAGAATCTGTAAGTGCAAATAAAAATGTAATTGTAGATAAAACAATTGATGATGAAAATCTAAGAATAGAAATAGAAAATTTATTCAACAGTATATCAAAACCCTTCAATATTATGGTTTATAAGGATAATGTTTTGGTTGAAGAATTTCTTTCGATGGATGATTTTATGAGTTCAGATTTTTCGAAACATATTTATTGACATAATTACGAAAAAAGTAGTTTTAATATATTAATAATTAAAAAAAAACAGACTTATTCATTCAGTGAAAGATGATAAAATCACTTATTTTTTTAACATTTATGATGTTTGATAAACTTTTTGCATAGTCGATTTATTGAATTTTATATAAATTCTATCAGTTTTGTAGATTAATAGAGTGTTCATTAATAATTATTCTATTGTGAATTAAATTGTTGAAAATGATAATTTATTATTAAAACTAATTCTAAATAACGAGATTTTTTTTGAAAATTCTTCATTTCTTAAAATAATAATCTTCAAAAATCTCTTTTTTATGTTAAATTTTAACATTTTGTTAAATATTTTTTTCAATAAAATGTTAAAAAAAAATTCATATATTGTAATAATGGCATTGTAAAATTATGTTATTAATAAAAATAAAGATTAAATTGGCTTTTATTAATAATTATTGTAAAATATATTAATCAATTTTTTAAAATTTTACGATAATTTAACAATAATCTCATTTAAAGTATAGAAATTTGCAACAGTAAACTTATAAACTATTTCAAAAGATGAGGTTAAACTCAACTAAGCTTTTACTCGTAGGAGCTTTCGCCTTAATGGCATCATTTACTTTCGCTCAAGTTGTTGAACCTACAGATTCTACAAAGGTTGAACGTGACGAAAACGTATCTTTAGGAGAAACATTAATCGTTGGTAAAGGAGTTATCGATGTTTCAGAAAATCGTAAAACACCTGTTGCATCAACAGTAATTACAAGAGAAGAAATTTTAGATAAAGGTGTAGGAAACGTAGAATTCCCAGAATTATTAAAGAACTCACCGTCTATTTATGTTGCAGATCAAGCTTCTGGTTTTGGAGATGCAAAAATGTATATGCGTGGTTTTGATCAATCAAATACTGCATTTTTATTGAATGGGCAACCAATCAATGGTATGGATAACGGAAGTTTATATTGGTCGAACTGGCAATCAGTTTCTGATATTGCAAATGTTATTGATTCTCAACGTGGTTTAGGGTCTTCTAAATTAGCAATTTCTTCTGTCGGTGGTACCGTTAATATTGTAACAAAGGCTACTGATAAAAAAGAAGGAGGTTTTGTTCGTTATATTGCAGGAAATGATTCTTACCAAAAGCAAACTATCGGTTACAATACTGGTATGAAGGGTAA
>NZ_JAVXKG010000039.1:0-26362 GCF_036647415.1 Algoriella sp. | reverse complement strand
ATGACAAAAAGGAAAATCGTTCTTTATATATAATTGAAATACTAAAAAGAATACACCCCTACAATCCCCTCAAGGGGATTATTTGTGATGCGATGCTGAAATGAATTCAGCAGGACAGTATATTATTAATAATAAAAAAATATCTTTCATTTTGCCTTGATGCAAAACGAAACAAAAAATCAAGACCTCAATAAATAGACTAAAACAGCATTCATTTTCGCTAAAAGATTTAAAACGCTAATCGCTAAATGTTTTTTAACGCTACAATTTATCTCGTTTCTTAACGTCAATTATTGAAAGGTCTGTTTAAAATTCGATAATTAAAAGGAAATTCTTCTTTACATATTAAGGATATAGAATCCTGAAAAGAATACACCCCTATAATCCCCTCCAGGGGATAATTTGTGTTGTGAGGCTGAAATAATTTCTGAAGGACAATGTATTTATATTATAATAACAATTCTTCGACAGGCTCAGAATGACAAAACGAATGTTGTTCTATATATAATAATATGAAACACGAAAAGAATACACCCTTTCTGATGAGATGCTGAAACTAGTTCAGCAGGACATCTTTATATATAATAAAAAAAGAAGGATTCTTCGACAGACTCAGAATGACAAAATGGATGTACAATATATATAGACAAAAAAAGCTCGAAATGGATTTAGAGCTTGGATATATTTATAGTATATGTCATTAACCTATATTTTCATAATTGTGTTTTTAGATTATGAATAAGGTTTAATTAATATTTACAACATCTTTATTATATTTAATTTTCAATAAATTAGAAATGACTTAACTCATTTTTAATTAAGCGTTTTCTTTATAATTTGAAAATAATTCCTAAAAAATAAATATGACAACTAGATTGAACGACGCTGAATTAAAAGAACTAGCTACACAACTACAGCATCCTAATGGAGAAAATGGTATTATGATTGGTCATAATATGAATGAAAATAATATAAAAATGACTGAATCTAGTATTTTGAAATTAGATTTGAAGCAAAATGAACACATCTTAGAACTAGGTCATGGTAATTGTGGACATCTTAATTATGTATTAAAACAAGCTACAAATCTTGGGTATATCGGTTTAGAAATTTCTGAGTTGATGCAAAAAGAAGCTATTAAAAAAAATAATCAGTTATTAAGTTCTGATATTAGATTTGAATTGTTCGATGGAAAAACTATTCCATTTTATGAGAAAAGATTTGATAAAATTTTCACTGTAAATACAATCTATTTCTGGGAGGATGTAAGTGATTTTCTACGAGAAATTTATCGTGTATTAAAATCAAAAGGGAAATTTACTCTTACTTTTTCTACAAAAGACTTTATGCAAACTTTGCCTTTTACTCGTTTTGGATTTAATTTATATTCAGAAAAAGAAATAGTAGACTTATTAAAACTAAATCTTTTTAAAATTGAATCGATCACAAAACTAGATGAAGACACTATAAGCAAAACAGGAGAATCTGTTTCTAGAAAATCTATCATAATTACGTGTTATAAAGAATAATTATAACACGTAAATTCTATTTTTTTATAATTTTATACTGATTTTGGATTGTATTTGATTTCAAAATTACATGATAAAGACCTTTTTGTAATTGCTTTAAATTTATCTGAGATGTTGGCGTGGATAAATATTCAGAAAAAACGATTTGTCCATTCTGATTAATAATTTCAATAGTAGTATTTGTAATCGGTTCTGAAAAGTAAACCATATCTTTTACTGGATTAGGATATAGCTTTAATGTTTCATTTTTTATATCTACCGTATTCAACTGTTGTTTTGCTTCAGAAAAATGCAATAAAGTTGCCAAAGATCCTTTTACAACTTCAAATAAATAATTCAAATCCAAATTATCAATCACATCATTTATTGTATGCGCATAAGGCGTTTCATTTTTCTCAAAAAGTCCTGTTATCGGATAACCAACCGCCTGAAAAGGCATATAATCTGAACTATATGCGTTTGAAATTTCAGTTTTTAAAGATGTATATAATGGAAGAATATTTGCCATTGTAGCTGTCAATTCTGATGATGCTGCATTGTTTGAAATAGGATTGCTTTCATCTTGCTCACAAACAATAGTTGTATTAGCTTTGTTTTTTACACCACCAACCTCATCAATATTCAAAACAGCCTTTATTTTTAAATTGTTTGGAACCGCAATTTTATTAACATACTCTTGACTTCCTATCAAACCACGTTCTTCTCCTGTAAAATGTATAAATTTTATCGAATAATCAGTTTCAATATTCGCTATCAATCGCGCTATTTCTAATAGAGTTACTGTTCCCGAACCGTTGTCATTTGCTCCAGGTCCATTCAAAGTATCATAATGTCCATCTATAATAATAAACTCGTCTGGATATTTTTTTCCAATTTTTGTAACAATCAAATTATAACCAATATTTCCAGAAACATTAACCGATTGTTGCTCTATAGTTGTATAACCATAATTCTTATAGTATGATTTTAACCAATCGAACGCATTATTGTGTGCAGGAGAACCTACGGTTTTGATTCCGAAATCTTGAAATTTCTGTAATTTTTGTTGAACCGAATCAAATTTTACTTGCGCAACAACTGACTGATAAAATGGATTTAACGTTTGTGCATTTACAGAAATGGAAGTAATAAAAATTGTAAGTTGTAAAAGTATATATTTCATTTTATCTTAATTAATCGACAAATAGGAAACGAAAAAGATTACAAATTATTTAAATAATTTTTTAAATCTTCGATTCCTTCAGTTGCATTTTTCTTAATGTGTATAATTTTATTATTAATCGGTAAATCGTTTGGATCGACACAAATAATTTTAGTTTTTGATAACGTATAATCTAATAATGATGCAGCGGGATAAACCTGTAAAGAGGTACCTATGACAATCAGAATATTTGCTTGTAAAACCTCATCAATCGCATTATCCATCATCGGAACCATTTCCCCAAACCAAACAATTGCAGGTCGAAGTTGATTTCCGTCACTTGCCAAATCACCAATTTCTATATCATCATTCCAATCATATACCAAAGTTTCGTCTTTATCACTTTTTACTTTTCGCAATTCTCCGTGCAAATGAATAATCTTTGTAGAACCCGCGCGCTCATGTAAATCGTCTACATTTTGCGTGACAATAGTTACATCAAATTCATTTTCTAATTCTTTCAAGAAATAATGTGCTGCATTTGGCTTTACATCAAACAATTGTTTTCTACGTTGATTGTAAAAATTTTGTACTAATTCTGGATTTTTTAAATAACCATCAATCGAAGCTACTTCCATAATATCATAGTTTTCCCACAATCCGTTTGCATCACGAAATGTAGAAATTCCACTTTCGGCACTAATTCCTGCTCCAGTTAAAATAACAAGTTTCATCTAGTTTATTTATTAATGATTAAAAATACAGCTTTTATTTAGTTCCAAATTACTCACAATAGAAAAATGCTCATCAAGATGATGAGCATTTTTCTCTAAATTATTTAAAAGTTCTTAATTCGTTAATCTTGACTAAACACATGATACAAAAAGTTGCAAACATGGTAATTGTTAAAATAGCTGCATTGATTATCATATTTTTTATTTTATCGGGTTAAATCTTTGTTTAAAGTTAACACGATTAATCCTTTTAAAAATAATTTCAAATACAAAATAAATACATAACTCATTTATTTTTAATGAATAAAAACAAAAAAACCTCAGCTGGAAACAACTAAGGCTTTTTTCTCTACTAAAACTTAAGTACCATGAAAACTTAACTAACTTACATAAAGACTAGTACTTAAATTTATATAATCAAATGATGTACCAAACTAATTTTGAGACTATTAAAAATAAAAAAAGCACTCAAATTTGAGTGCTTTGAATAAATATGCTTTAAATTATTCTTAGAAAGTGTATTTATTTTCTGCAATAATATAATCTGCAATTTCTGTTTTCAAGTTAACAACATTTGGATATTCGTTGTAACGTGTAAATCTTCTTAGACCAGATAACATCATACGTTGCTCATCTCCTTCTGTGAAAGAAATAATTCCGCGAGTTGCTTCTGTTTTTACTATCTCTACAGATTTGAATAATTGTAATTGTACTAATTTTACTGCATTTTTCGCTGCATCTGCACCTTTAGTTGCTGCAATTTTATCTGCACGTAATAAGGCAGATTCTACCATATAAATTTCTTGCATGATATGAGAAGCAGCAATAATCAATTGTTGGTGTTGCTCTAATTCTGCACCAAATTTCTGTAAAGCAGAACCAGCTACCATGAAAAAAGCTTTCTTTAGATTAGCGATGATTTCTTTTTCTTGTGCAAATAATTCTGAATAATCTGGAATATCAAATGATGGAATTGACATTAATTCGTTTGCAACATTCATTGCTGGCGTCATTAAATCAACTTTACCTTTGAAAGCACGTTTTACTAACATTGATACACATAATAATGTATTAATTTCGTTTGTACCTTCATAAATTCTAGAAATACGAGCATCTCTCCAAGCAGATTCCATTGGCATTTCTTTAGAATATCCCATTCCTCCATAAATTTGAATTCCTTGATCTGCTGCATTTTGTGCTGCATCAGAAATCCAAACCTTTAAGATAGAAGCTTCGATTGCATATTCTTCGATACCTTTTAATTCTGCTTCGTTATGCGCCATTCCTTTAGCTACATTATCTTCAATAGCATCTTGTACATCTTTTGCTGCACGGTAAGCACCAGATTCTGATGTAAATGCAGAAACAGCCATATCAGCTAATTTTTCTTTGATTGCACCAAATGTATTGATTGATGTATTGAATTGTTTACGCTCTGAAGCATATTGTAAAGCGTTATCTAAAATACGACGTTGTGCATCTAAACATGCTGCTCCTAATTTGATACGACCAACATTAAGTGCATTCATTGCGATTTTAAAACCTCCGTCTCTTTCTCCTAATAAATTTTCTACTGGAACGCGAACTTCATTAAAGAAAACTTGACGAGTTGATGAAGAAACAATTCCTAATTTATCTTCTTCTTCTCCTAATGTAAATCCTTCACCTGCTTTATCTCTTTCTACGATAAATGCTGTGATGTTTTTATCATTTTCGATACGTGCAAAAACAATGAATATATGTGCAAAACCTGCATTTGTAATCCACATTTTTTGTCCAGAAATGATGTATTCTTTTCCATCTTCAGATAAAACAGCTTTTGTTTTTCCTGAATTTGCATCAGAACCAGCTTCTGGCTCAGTTAAACAGTATGATGCAAACCATTCTCCTGAAGCTAATTGTGGTAAATATTTTTGTTTTTGCTCTTCTGTTCCGTATAATGTAATAGGCATTGTACCAATTCCTGTGTGCGCACCAAAAGCAGTTGCTAACGAACCTGTAGCTCCAGAAATGTAATCACAAACTAACATTGTAGTTGCAAATCCCATTCCCATTCCACCATATTCTTCTGGAACAGAAATTCCTAATAAACCTAATTCTCCAATTTTACGCATTAATTCTTCGATTAACGCATAATCTTTTTTCTCGATTTGGTGTTTTTTAGGAACAACCTCTTTGTCAATAAATTCTTTTGCAGATTGCATAATCATTTGTTGCTCTTCTGATAAATCTTCGAAAGTGAAGATATCTTGATACGAAGCGTCTTTTACTAAATATTGACCTCCGATTAATCTATTTGGATTTGTAGACATTATATTTTTGTTTAGATTTTAGACATTAGTATTGAGATATTAGATTTATAATTTCCTAATATCTCAAAATCTTTTTTATTTTAAATATTCAAAAACTGAAGCAGCTCCTTGTCCAGTACCAACACACATTGTTACCATACCGTATTTTGCTTTTCTTGCTTCCATTTCGTGTAGTAATTGAACTGTAAGTTTTGTACCAGAACATCCAAGTGGATGACCTAATGCAATTGCACCTCCGTTCACATTGACAATTTCTGGATTAAGATTTAACTCTCTCATAATTGCAACTGATTGCGAAGCAAATGCTTCATTCAATTCAAATAATTCAATATCTTCTTGTTTAAGACCTGCTTGTTTTAATGCTTTTGGAATAGCAAACATTGGTCCCATTCCCATGATACGTGGTGCTAAACCAACTGTAGCATACGAAACTAAACGAGCAACTGGCTCAAGTCCTAATTCTTTTACCATATCCTCAGACATTACCATTACAAAGGCAGCACCATCAGACATTTGAGAAGAGTTACCTGCAGTAACAGATCCTCCTTGTGCAAAAACTGGACGTAATTTTGCTAATCCTTCTACAGAAGTATCTAAACGCGGTCCTTCGTCTACACTGAAATCAAATTTCTTTGTTTGAACTTTTTCGTTCTCATCTAAAAAATTATATTCAACACTAACTGGAACAATTTGAGAAGTAAATTTACCTTCAGCATTTGCTTTTAATGCTTTTTGATGCGAGTTGAACGCAAACTGATCTTGATCTTCACGAGAAACTTTAAATTCCTTCGCTACCTCTTCAGCCGTCAATCCCATTCCCCAATAATAATCTGGATGATCTTTTGCTAAATCTGTTTCTGGAATTGGTTTGTAACCTCCCATCGGAATATATGACATAGATTCTGAACCACCTGCTATGATGCATTCTGCCATTCCTGTACGGATTTTAGCTGCTGCCAAAGCAATTGCTTCCGAACCTGATGCACAGTAGCGGTTTACTGTAACTCCAGGAACTTTATCTGTATCTAATCCCATCAACGAGATAAGACGTGCCATATTCAATCCTTGTTCAGCTTCTGGCATTGCACAACCAACAATTAAATCGTCGATACGCGCTGGATCTAAAGTTGGATAATCTTGCATTAATCGTTTGATTACTGTAGCCGCCAATTCGTCTGGACGTGTAAAACGTAAAGTTCCTTTTGGTGCTTTACCTACAGCTGATCTATATCCTGTAACTATATATGCTTGTTTCATTTTTTTTAAAAAATTAGATGTTAGATTCTAGATGTTAGATATTAGATTTTAATTTTTGTTGAAATACATAATTCATTTTCTGAATTTCATTTAGTAATAAAATAATATGCTCTATTTTTTCTTTATTTAATAATTTCAATTCTACTCCTAAAATTAATTGAGTCATTAATTCATAAGAAGAACCGTTTGCAATAGATAAAAAATGAACAAATTCTTTATTAGAGTTTCTTCCAGCACCTTCTGCAATATTTGAAGGAATTGAAATACTAGCTCTCTTAATTTGACTATTCAGACCAAATTTTTCTTCTTGAGGTAATTCTAAACAAATCAAGTAAACTTGCTTTGTAAGCTCAATTGCTTTTTTCCAAATTATCAAATCCTCAACTTTATGCATCTCAATACTAATATCTAAAATCTCAATACTACAATTTTAATTACGTAATGGTTTTCCTGTTTTTAACATATACTGAATACGCTCTAAGGTTTTTCTTTCTCCACAAAGTGATAAGAAAGCTTCACGCTCAAGATCTAATAAATATTGTTCTGACACAAAAGATGTTTCTGACAAATTACCTCCTGTCATTACATATCCTAATTTATTCGCAATTAAACGATCGTGATCCGAAGCAAAACGTCCAGCAACCATCGTATCTGTACCTACATAAAACATACCCATTGCTTCTTTTCCTAAAACTTCAACTTTACGCTGAATTGGACGAGTATAACCAGCTTCTGCCATAATTATAGCATATTTTTTTGCTTCTGCTAATTGACGTTCTCCGTTTACAACAATAATATCTTGCTCACGTAAAATACCCATATTCTTAGCTTCGTAAGCAGAAGTTGCAACTTTAGCTGTAGCGATATTCATGAAATTATCACGTAAATGATTTACTTTCACGTCATCTTTTAATGAAAATTCCGTAGCACGACGAGCAAATTCTTTAGAACCTCCTCCACCAGGAATCACACCAACACCAACTTCTACTAATCCGATGTAAGTTTCTGCGGCTGCTACAATTTTATCTGCATGCATAGACATTTCGCAACCACCACCTAAAGCCATTGTATGCGGAGCAACAACTACTGGTATGTCAGAATAACGAACACGCATCATCGTGTCTTGGAACATTTTGATTGCCATATTCAAATCCCACCAATCTTGCTCTGCTGCCATCATCATTATCATTGCTAAATTAGCTCCAACAGAAAAATTTTCTCCTTGGTTACCAATTACAACTCCACGATAATCTTTTTCAGCAATCTCAATACCTTTATTGATTCCTTGTAAAACTCCTCCTCCAAGAGAATTCATTTTAGAACGGAATTCTATATTAATGATACCATCACCTAAATCTTGAATAGAAACTTCTTTGTTTGTCCAAATTTCTGTCGTTTTGCGAATATTATCTAAAATAATAAATGCATCTTGACCAGGAATTAATTCAAACTGTTTAGATGTTTGGTTATAGTATAATTTTTTACCATTTTCGATTTTATAAAAAGAATCTGCTCCAGTTGCAGCTAATTCTTTTACCCAATCAGCAACTACAAAACCTTCTGCTTCTACTAACTGAATTCCGTTTTGTAATCCAACAAAATCCCATGTTTCAAATGGTCCATATTTCCAAGCGTAACCAGTTCTTAAAGCGTCATCAATAGGATAAAGTACATCTGAAATTTCTGGAATACGTTGTGAAACATAAGCGAATAAAGACGCAAAATGTTTACGAATAAGACCACCTGCTTTACCAGAATCTTTCAGTAAAACACCTAATTTATTACGCATAGATCCTGCATTTTTAGCTAATTCTACTGCTGCAACTTTTGCACGTTCCATTGGGCGATACTCTAATGTATCAAGATTAAGGGCAAAACGATTTGTGTTTCCGTCTTTGTCAATTTCTTTGTAATAGAATCCTTTTTTAGATTTATCTCCTAAAAATTTATTTTCGATTAAGAAATCTAAGAATTTTGCATCCTTCAATCCTTGTATCATTTCGTCGTTTGGTGCATTTTGCTGTAAACCTTTTGTTACATTATATGCTGTATCCAAACCTACTAAATCTCCTAATTTGAAAGTTCCTGTTTTTGGACGACCAAGAATAGAACCTGTCAACGTATCAGCTTCTTCGATAGTTAAACCTAACTCTTGCGTCAATTCCATTACTTTCGCCATCGAGTAAACTCCTACTCTGTTTCCGATGAAACCTGGTGTATCTTTACATAAAACTGGTGTTTTACCTAAAAATAATGAGGCATAATTTTGAAAAAATTCTACGACAGATGAATCTGTTTTTGGAGTTGGAATAATTTCGAATAATTTTAGGTAGCGCGGAGGATTAAAGAAGTGTGTTCCGCAGAAATGTTTTTGAAAATCTTCTGAACGACCTTCTGCCATCAAATGAATTGGAATACCCGATGTATTTGATGTGATTAGCGTTCCTTCTTTGCGGAATTTGTCAACACGTTCAAAAATTGATTGTTTAATATCTAAACGTTCTATTACTACTTCAATTACCCAATCCGAGTTTTTAATTTTCTCGAAATCATCATCAAAATTCCCTACCGTTATACGAGAAGCAAATGCTTTATCGTAAATAGGAGAAGGATTGCTTTTTAGCGCAGTGTCTAAATGAGTCTGAGCTGTTCTGTTACGAACAACTTTACTTTCTAAAGTAAGTCCTTTCGCTTGCTCTTGTGGTGTAAGCTCGCGAGGAACCATATCTAACATCAAGACTTGAACTCCGATATTTGCAAAATGACATGCAATACCAGAACCCATTACTCCTGATCCTAATACGGTAACGTGTTTAACGTGTCTTCTCATAATTGTTTTTAAATATTTTTTTGTCCGATATTAATTGATTGATTTTATAAATCACTTCTAAGAAAATTTGCATTTTCTCTGGTTCGATATGTTTATTTATTGCTTCGTTAAATTGCAAAACAAAGTGTTTTGAAATATCACGCATTCTTAATCCTTCTTCTGTCAACGTAATCAAAACGCTTCGTCCATCTTCTGGATTAGGTTTTCTTACGATGAAACCTCTTGCTTCTAGGTTTTTTAATGTTCTAGATAAACTTGTCGGTTCAATTCCCATCTTTGGTCCTAACGATGTACTTGGCGTACCTCCGCGTGGATCTATAGATAATAATGTAAATGCATATACCATTGTAGAATCGTACGATCCTGCTTGTTCGTTATACATTTTCTGTACAGATAACCATGTTGAACGCAATAAATAGTCTATCGTTAAATCTTCTCTTAACATGTCTTAGTGTATGTATAACAAATATAATCTTTTTTACTATGCAAGCATAATAAAGTTTAAAATTTAATATTAGTTTAATAAAATTTTATTCAATTTACTACTTATCAATAAATTAAATATCCAAATGATTGTTAAAAAAATAACGTTATGAATAAATAATAAAGTTTTTTATTCATTTTTATTTTTAAGCAAAAATCAATGGTGTAGAAGTACACCAAAATAAAATCGAAAATAAATATTATATAGCGGTTATATTATAAATAAATAAGATTGTTTAATCTCTTTTCTTCAACATACATTCGTAGAAAATTTAAAAACACTATATGCAATCAAAACATTCGATGGATAAAGTAACGGCAGCCTCGCTATTAATCACCTTTGGGATTATTTATGGCGACATAGGAACCAGCCCGTTATATGTAATGAAAGCGATTATTGGAGAAAATCGTCCGATAGAAGAAAGTATTGTTTACGGAGGTGTTTCGTGCGTATTTTGGACATTATTTTTCCAAACCTCAATCAAATACGTTTGGTTAACGCTAAAAGCGGACAATGATGGCGAAGGTGGAATATTCTCTTTGTATTCATTAATAAGAAGAAAAGGTAAAAATCTTATTTTACCAACAATTATTGGCGCATCAGCGCTTTTGGCTGATGGAATTATTACACCGCCCGTATCGGTTTCCTCTGCTGTAGAGGGTTTACGAATGATAGATGGATTAGAACATATTCCTACTATACCGATTGTAATCTTCATTTTATCTGTCCTCTTTTTCTTTCAACGATTTGGAACGAATAAAGTTGGAAAAATATTCGGTCCATTTATGGTCGTTTGGTTTACCATGTTATTAGGATTAGGAATTTTATATATTACTAAATTTCCTGATATTATTAGAGCTTTAAATCCTTATTACGCCTATAATTTACTTACAAACTATCCACATGGATTCTGGATTTTAGGAGCTGTTTTTCTTTGTACAACTGGTGCAGAAGCATTGTATTCTGACTTAGGACATTGCGGGAAAAAGAACATCAGAATTAGCTGGATTTATGTAAAAATATGTTTGGTTACAAATTATTTAGGTCAAGCTGCTTGGTTACTACACCAAGATAAACCGATGTTAGATGGTAGAAATCCATTTTACGAAATGATGCCAGATTGGTTCTTAATACCTGGAATTTGTATTGCTACAGGAGCTGCAATTATTGCTTCACAAGCCTTAATTACAGGATCTTTTACCTTAATCAATGAAGCGATAAATTTAGGTTACTGGCCAAGAACATTAATTATTCAGCCAAATGAGCACAAAAGCCAAGTTTATATTCCTATTATCAACTTTTTATTATGGGCTGGTTGTGTATTTATCGTATTATATTTCAAAGATTCATCGCACATGGAAGCCGCATACGGGCTTGCGATCACCGTCACCATGTTAATGACAACATTTCTGTTGGCTTATTATCTTAATTATTACACCAAGTTTAATAAAGTATTTATCATTGCAATTTTATCTGTGTTTATATCAATTGAGACCTCATTTTTTATTGCAAATATTATAAAATTCGCAGAAGGTGGATATTTAGCATTACTAATGGGATGGCTATTCTTCGTTATTATGTATTGTAGTTTTTATGGTAAAATTCTTAATTCGAGAAACTTAGAATTTGTTAAAATAAAGCGCTATGCGAATGTATTAACTGAATTGAGTGAGGATAAAACGGTCAACAAATATTCAACATTTTTATTCTATTTAACGAAATCTACAAATCCAAAAAATGTAGAGAAATACAGTATTCAATCTATTTTATCAAAACGCCCAAAACGCGCTGATGTTTATTGGTTTGTTAATATAAATAGAGATAATGAGCCGTATACGTTAAACTATAAAATAATACCAATTGTGGATCAAAAAATTTATAGAATAACATTTAATATTGGATTTAGAGTTCAACCAAAAACAGAACAATATATCAAAAAAGTAATACATGACATGTCTGAAAATGGTGAGTTGAGATTAAAATATCTTACGACTTGTCTAAAGAAATATAATCAAGATCCAGACATGAAATTTGTATTAATAGAAAAGTTTCCGTCTATTGAAACGAAGTTGACAATGCGCGAATTTTTTACGCTAAAAGTTTATTATCTATTAAAGAAAATCGAATTCAATATTCCGAAATCTTTTGGTCTAGAAAAGAATGATGTCGTTGTAGAACATATTCCACTTTATGTACACAAGGATAACGTAGATGATTTGACGAGAATTAAATAAATAAAAATGCCACTGAAAAATTTCAGTGGCATTTTTGATTATTAACAACCTATTGTGCATTTTGATAAAAAAAATTCGTCAATTCGAGTAATTTTTAGAAACAGAGTGAATAAAAACTATTTTGATAAAATTATCAAAATGAACAACGAGTTTTAATCAATTACTGTACAAACAATTTGTTGATTATTATTAAAGTTTTTCATAATATCCAAACCTCCATTTACAACATTTGCTTCTGAGAAATCGCCGTTAATTTTTGTGATTTTCAATTGACCGATTTGAGTTTTTAATTTTCTACCTTCAATATCCTCAACTAGTTCAACTTTTATTTTAATATTTTCTACAAAACCTTCATTCTTACCTCCTATGATTAAAACTTTAGAAGCTTGATCTTTCTTTGCTTCTATTACTTTAACAATTTTAGATTGAAATGGAAACGTTTTATTAAAATAATTAATTACATCAATTTCTACTGTCTTAAATGATTCGTTTATTGCACTTTCTGGCGTAAACATTAAATCGCTTACTTTAGTTTGAAATGTAGCAGATTCTGTTGTTTCACCCGTCTCTACATTATTTATTTTTAATGTAAATGCATAACTAGATTTATAACCATTAATTGATCCATCAGAATTTTTCATTGCAAAAACATTCATTTTTACTAAATCTCCAATTAATAAAAACTCTGAAGCTAATGCGGCATCTTGTTTTGCAACATTCTTAGAATCTATAAATTGTTCAGATTTCTGAAATTCTAACTCTTCCTTCACTTTATCATAACTAGATCTATCAACTACTACAAACTTCTTGGTATTGGTAACCGTTTTAACAATCATTTCTGTTATAGAAGGTGTAAACTTAGGATTACTAGCTGATGTAAATTGAGAGATTCCTAAAATTGGTTTTTCTATTTTCTGACCAAAAGTAATACTACAAATAAACAGTAAAATGAAATAATTTAATGATCTCATTATAAATTATTTGATGATTTAATTGTTGAAATTAAGTTTTTTATCACAACTAAATTATTATTTAACTCTGGTAATGTTAATGATAAAACATCTTTAGAAAACTTAACAGATTTTAATGCTTTCCCCGCCGCTAATGGATTTGCAGACGTTACATCTCCTGCAACCTGCGTCGCAATATTAGCATAATTCGAAATTAATAACAATTGCGCTCCAATACTTTTAGCAACGTTTTCTAATTCTTCCAAAGATGGTTTGTCAGTTGTTACTTCTGTAATTCCGTCTACAGTTTCTCCTACAGTACGTTTATACAATTCTGGAACTTGTTTACTTATATCCTTTGTTACCAACAATAAAGCAGAAGAGTTAACAGCCAATTCATCAATAGAAGCAATACTTGACGATTTCGGAGACTCTAATTTCTCTAATTTCTTTTGACGTTCGATAGTTTTTTCAGATTTTAATTCTTTTTTCATCATTTCTCTTTCAGCTTTTAATTCATCAGCTGTTTGTCCAAAAGAAATTGTAGAAAATAATAGTGCGGTAGCAAAAGTAAGTTTTAGTAAAGTTTTTTTCATAATAGTATATTTATCTAATTTGTATTTAACGGATTATATAATTGTACGTGACAGGATTTTTTTTGTAATAAGCAACACAAATATCTCTTATTGCTTTTATTGACGATTTTTCTAAAGCAACACGATCATTATCTTGTTTCACCATAAAATCCCATTCTTTCTTTTCTTGTGCGTTTAACTTTGCCTCAATTTGATTTAATAATTGAGAAGCTTCTGTTTTACAAGTCGATTCTGTATTTATAGTTGCCAAAATATTTGCAGCAGATTCTTTATCATTTTGTGCTAAATAAGATTTTGCTTCCAATATCAATTCCTGACATTTTTTTGTAGAATATTGTTTATAAATTGTCAATGCTTTTTGTTTGGCCTTAGAAAAACAATCTACTTCCGACGGAACAGAAATCAATAAAGAAAGAGCATCTTCATAATTACCTTGTAAAGCCATATTATCTGCTTTTGCTATGATTTGATTACAACTATTTTTATAATAATTAATAATTTTATCTTTACCTGTATGGATGAAAGTTGTTAATTTAACATCTTTAACATCTAATTTTGAAATTGAATTTGCAATAGCTTCTCTTTCTGTTTTACCAGTACCTTCAATCTGTTTGGTGTAACTAGAAAATATGGTATTAGACTCAATGTTTTTGATATAATAATTAAACTCCATCGTAACAGAATGAACAGCATAAAGTCCTGTTTCTACTATTTTAGAATCGCCTAAAACAAGAGAAGGATAAATCACAAAACTATTGTTAACACCAGATACAATTTCATTGAAGGTTAACAATTGTATTGTTTTACTATTCAGCTTAGACAATGCATTATAGCTTAACATCTCATCCTCTTCTGGTAAAACAATAGATAAATTAATTTTATTTGCTAAATCATTTTTTTGTCCGTAGACAACACAAAATGTAAAAATGAATAGGATTTGAAGTAGTTTTTTCATTATTGAATAATTATATTTTGAGTATTTCCTAAATAAGTCGTTTTCAATTTCAAACCATAAACTTTCAAGTAATTTTCTAACGATTTTGAAAACTTATTTGGCGAATAATTTCTACCATTCTGCTCAAATAATGGAATTCTTACTTGATCGAAAACCATCAAATATTCTGATATACTAGGAAACGAATAATTATTTTTATACGAATTATCTGCCACCCAATTTTCAATTTTTTCTCCCAAAGATTCTTCACCAACTTCCGTATCAAATGTGTAGGTAGATTCTTTATCAATACTAATATTAAGAATTACAGAACGTCCATCTTTTACAATTTGATCAAACTTTGTTTGCATCACATTCAGAAAATCATCTGCAACAGATTCTATCGCTTTAGAAGTTAATTTAGAATAATCATCTGTATAAAATTTACCACTATTTCCTACTTTATTAGACAATGAGTTTCCTGTAGACACCTCATAAGATGTCAAAATAAAATCGACCGAATTTCCTGAAGATGTTTGTTGTATATTAATTTCTGCATCAACATAAATATCAGCAGACGAACTTCTAATAATTTCTGATTTTAAGTCCGCTTGTGTATCTTGAGATAAAGCAGAATTTGTCTGTATAGCTTTTATTTTAGCAATTGCATCAATTGTTGTAAATCCTCTACTATCAAAGGCTTCTTTTATTTTGGTTAATGCAATTCTATAATTTACATCACTTTCTATTTTATTTCTCAAATCCTCTCCTGATTTTAGATTTGGAATAACTATAATTTTAGGTTGAATTGTTTTTTGCTCTAAATTCTGAGCATTTCCAAAAACTCCAATCAAAAAACTGAAGAAAGCAATTCCTTTTTTTAAATTAGTATAACACATCTATAAACCGAATTTTCTAATAATAGTATGATTTTCTAAATCTTTTCTAAGCGCAGTTGTATTTATTGTCACCTTCAGATTTAACGAATACATTCCTCCCTTTTTATATGAAGACAAAACTTGATTATTAACAATAAAATTTTTATAAAATCCATTGTAAAAATTTTTATAATAATTCGGATAATTAGACTCCGAAATATGTTCTGTTTCTGAAACTAAAGATGTTTTGTAAATCGTATTCGGAATTCCATAAAACAATAACATTTTCATTGCCTTTATTTCTCCATTATATATAGCTTCACTTTCATTTTTACCAATTGCCTCAATCTGTAAAACCAATTGTTGATTTGTAGAATCGATGACATATAAATTTGAATTATTAGGAGAAATATTTTTACTACACCCAAGAAAGGCTATCGTCATCAGTAGAAATAATACTTTTCTAAGATTTGAAGTAAATATTATCATAAATCGTTTTTATAATTAAAATGCAATTATATATCCAATTATCAAATAAATATTACGGTTTCCCGTAATGTAATGTTGTAAAATTTATTATTACAAATAAATTTCATAAACATTAGATTTTTTTTATAAATTTATATCAATCAATTATTTAAACTATTTATAAAAAAACTAAAATTATGTTCGAAATTTATACAGACAAAGCAGGAGAATTCCGTTTTCGATTAAAAGCTAAAAATGGTCAAAACATTTTGGCAAGCGAAGGTTACAAACAGAAAGCAAGTTGTGAGAATGGAATAGAATCTGTTCGTAAAAACTCACAAGACGATTCTAAATTTGAATTGAAGGAAAGTCAATCTGGTAAATGGAGTTTTAATCTGAAAGCGACTAATGGACAAGTAATTGGTACAAGCCAATCTTACGAAACAGAATCTGGTGCTAAAAATGGAATTTTATCGGTAAAAACAAATGCACCCGATGCAAGTGTAAAAGAAATTGAGGAATAACGAACCTCTATAAAAAGCTGAAGCCTTGGATAAATCCAAGGCTCAACCTAATTAACACTAATATGAATTAACACTAAAAACTTATGAAGTAAAATAATGTTCAAAAATTATCTAAGATGCGATCTAAGCATCCAGGCAGTTTTTTGATGTTGTTCTAATAAACCAACTAAGAAATCCGAAGTTGAAATATCATGAAACTCTTCAATTTCTACTACAGCTTCTGTCAAAAAGTCAATAATAACTTCGTGATCGTGTAGTAAATCAGCAATAAAACTCAAACTATCTTTATTTTCTGTTTTACGCTCTTCCGACAAATGAGCTAACTGCATATACTCTTTCATCGTTGCAGGTGCATAAACGTCTTTTTGACGAATCTTCTCTGCGACATCATCTATAACAATTTGTAACTCATTATACAATGATTCGAAATAAACATGGATTGTTTGGAAATCTGGTCCCTCAACATTCCAATGTGCATTTCTTGTTTTCAAATATAAAATATGTTCATCTGCTAATAATTTAATTAAAATATCAGCAATTTTCTTTTTGTTTTCTGGTGATAATAATTTCATATTCTTTAATTTTATTTTAGTAATTATTTCATTAACTTTACTAAAGCAAATTTAAGACCATAAACATTAAATTAAATAGATTTTTCAAATTAAAAACCTATTATTTTATAAGTAAAAACTATAGAACGACTCTTTTATCAATATATTTCTGTTTCATTAAAAACAGAATTGTTATTTTTTGATAGGGCAAATTTATAGTAGTTTTTTCAATAAAGGACATATTTAAACGTTAAAAATTAATTAAATTTCTATGAAAAAGATTCTTTTATTTATATTTTCTTTAACCCTTAGCACTTTAGCTTTTAGTCAAGTCAATCAAAATCAAAGCATTGAAAACAATTGGCGTTTTGGTGGTGGATTAGGACTTTCTTTTGGAAACAATAGTTATTTCTCTTTTAATATTTCGCCAAGCATTGGTTATATGGTTGCGAATAATTTTGAGGTTGGAGGAATTGCAGGTTATCAGTATGGTAAAGATGATTATTACAAACAAAACTTGTTTAATGTTGGGCCATATATCAACTTTTATCCGATAGAAAATATTTTTTTGAGAGCAAATTATATGTACTATACAGGGAAACAGAAATATGAAAATTCTTCTCCTTTTTATAACTCAGTTAGCGAAATTGACATCGACGAATCTGCTTTATGGCTTGGTGCAGGTTACCAATCTAATGGGCAGGTGAGATTTCAAGCAGGCGTTTTATACAATGTTTTGTACAAAGAAAATGAAAGTATATTTTCTTCAGGATTTCAACCATTTATGGGAATTTCTGTAGGATTGTAAATATAAAAAATCAGGAATCTAAAATTTAGATTCCTGATTTTTTTATGTATTCTATTAATTTTATAATTCGTCTTTTAAGAATTTTCCTGTTACACTTTTCGGATTCAGAATAATTTCTTCTGGTGTTCCTTCTGCAACAATTTTCCCACCTTTATTTCCTCCATCTGGACCAATATCTATCACATAATCAGCTAATTTTATTACATCTAGATTATGTTCAATAATAATAACTGTATTTCCAAATTCAATAATTTTATTTATCACTTTCATCAATACATTTACATCTTCGAAATGTAAACCAGTTGTTGGCTCATCTAAAATATAAATTGTTTTCCCGGTTTGTTTTTTTGCTAATTCTGTTGCTAATTTTACACGTTGTGCTTCTCCTCCACTCAAAGTTGTAGACTGCTGTCCTAGCGTGATATAACCTAAACCAACATCTTGTAACATTTTTACATAACGATAAATTTTCGGAATTGCTTCAAAGAAATCTACGGCTTCATTAACCGTCATTTCCAATACATCAGAAATTGATTTTCCTTTGTAACGAATTTCTAATGTTTCGCGGTTAAATCGTTTTCCATTACACGTTTCACATTCTACATGAATATCTGGTAAAAAATTCATTTCAATAACGCGTAAACCTCCACCTTGACACGTTTCGCAACGTCCTCCTTTTACATTAAACGAAAAACGTCCAGGTTTGTAGCCTCTAATTTTTGCTTCTGGTAAATTGGTAAACAACGAACGAATATCAGAAAAAATTCCGGTGTACGTCGCAGGATTAGAACGCGGTGTACGCCCAATTGGTGACTGATCGACTTCGATTACTTTATCTAAATGTTCTAAACCTTCTAACTTTTTATAAGGCATTGGATCTTTCTCTGCACGGAAAAAATGTTGATTCAGAATTCTATACAATGTTTCATTAATCAACGTTGATTTTCCTGAACCAGAAACGCCAGAAACAACCGTTAATGTACCTAATGGAATAGTAAGATTTACATTTTTCAGATTATTTCCAGATGCGCCAAAAAGTTTCAAAACATTTCCGTTTCCTTTTCGTCGCTCGGTTGGAATTTCAATTTTTAATTGATTATTCAAATATTTTGAAGTCAATGTATCCGATTTCAACATTTGCTCAGGAACTCCTTCCCAAACAATTTGTCCACCATTTTTTCCTGCTTTTGGTCCAACATCAATCACATAATCTGACTCTAAAATCATGTCTTTATCGTGTTCTACAACCAAAACAGAATTTCCGATATCACGCAGTTTTTTCAACGAATCAATCAATCGTACATTGTCGCGTTGATGCAAACCGATACTTGGCTCATCTAAAATATACAAAACATTTACCAACTGAGAACCTATTTGTGTTGCCAAACGAATTCGCTGCGCCTCGCCTCCAGAAAGGGTTTTTGAAGAACGATTAAGGCTTAAATAATCTAAACCAACGTCTAACAAAAATGTTAATCGTGTATAAATTTCTTTTAAAATTTCAAATGCAATTTGTTGTTGATTTGGCGTCATCGAAATTGGTGCATCTTCAATCCATTTTTGCAAAGATTTTAAATCTAACTCAGCAACTTCACCAATATTTTTATTATCAATTCGGAAATAAAGTGATTCTTTGTTTAATCGTTTTCCTTCGCAAGTTGGACAAACAATTTTCTTCCCGAATTTTTTACCAATTGATGTAGATGATGGATTATTTTTATCTTCCATTATTTCAGAAAGAAATTCATTTAATCCTTCAAAATCAATTTTATATGTTTTTTTTACTGATGCAAATTTAAGATCAACATTCAATGTTTCTTTCAAACCATTCATCACATCATCAATTAGCGCTTGTGGAAGTTTTTTGAAAGGCGTTTTGTTTTCAACATTATGTTTTACGAAAATAGTTTCGATTTGTTTTTCTATTCGAGAAGATGATTTTAATGTTTCAAATAATTCTTCCAAATTATCAAACATCGATTTTGTCGAATCTTGAAATAATTTATCCTTATTTACAACCTTCAACTCGCCCAAACCTGTACAAGTCTGGCAAGCACCTTTTGGCGAATTGAAAGAAAACGTATTTGGTTCTGGCAACGCATAAGAAACGCCTGTCGCAGCACACATTAATGAACGTGAAAAGAAACGAGTTTCGTTGGTTTCATAATCCAAAATCATTGTAATTCCGTCGCCTTGTTGCATTGCATGATCGATACTTGAACGTAAACGTTGATCGGTTACTTTATCATTTAAGACAATTTTATCTACCAACAATTCTATATCATGCGTTTTGTAACGATCTAACATCATTCCTGGCTCAATATCTTTCAATTCGCCATCAATACGCATTTGTAAAAATCCTTTTTTAGAATATGTAACAAATATTTCGCGGTAATGACCTTTACGAGAACGTACAATTGGTGCTAAAATCGCAATTTTTTTTCCTTCGTATTGTTTTCTAACTAATTCGATAATTTGGTCATCTGTATACGCAACCATTTTCTCATTTGTTTCGACAGAATATGCTGTAGAAGCGCGTGCGAAAAGTAAACGAAGAAAATCGTAGATCTCTGTAATTGTACCAACTGTAGAACGTGGATTTTTATTGGTTGTTTTTTGCTCGATTGCAATAACGGGCGACAAACCATCAATTTTATCAACATCAGGACGTTCTAAACCTCCTAAAAATTGGCGTGCATAGGACGAAAAAGTTTCGATATAGCGACGTTGTCCTTCTGCATAAATGGTATCAAAAGCCAACGAAGATTTTCCACTTCCGCTCAAACCTGTGATTACAACAAGCTCATTGCGGGGAATCTTGACATCAATGTTTTTCAGGTTATGTTCCCTTGCACCGTAAACTTCAATAAAATCTTTGTTCATGTTCATTTGTAAGAAGTTGCAAAAATACAAAAAAAGCCACATTTCTGTGGCTAAGTCTATTTTAAATATTGTTAATTCTTTATAAATTTATTTTTTGATGATCGGAATATAAATTCTGGAAATTAATTTTACACTATCTGTTTCTTTTGGATCATTTAGCATTACTTCCAGCTGTTTTGAATCTAAAGTTAACTTCTTAGATTTTGCATAAACTAACATTCTGTTTACAGTTTGCTGGCGTTTGGACCTCGGACCAAGGTGCAAAGACAGTAAATATTGTCCGCTTGGAACAGTTACTTTTTTCATTTCTTTTTGCAAAGGTAAATCTTCTATCAACTGAATTCCTGCAAAAAAAGTTGTGCGATCTTTTTCTTTATTAAACTCTGTAAAATAAATATATGGAAAACCTAAATCGAAATCTAATCCGCCTTCTTCTTTATTAATTAATGATTTATAAATTGTTTCGAAAGCGCCATCAACCTTATCCATCACATCAGATTCTGCAATTTTTGATTGTTTTTTTATCGCTAATAAATTAGTTTGCCCTAATTCTACAATACGATATTCACCGTAATTTAACTTTCCTTCTTTTTTATCCTTATCTAATCTGATTTTTACTTGTTGATTTAAGTTACTCATCGATTCTTCGAATTTCGTTTTGGGATTTTTAAAAAAGGCAAAATAACGATAGAAATAAGGAATTTCTTGGCTCAAGTATTTTAATTTTGCAACAGTTTTACCGTTTTCTTGTTGGTCAAATTTCACATTAAGACTATCTAATTTTTCCCATCCATCATACTTAATTGTATAATTTACAAAACGATTAACCGAAAAATTATCAACCATAAATTTCCCCGAACCAATTGAAGCGTTGTCAGAATCCCACGCCACAAAGCTTTTTTCATCTTTTTGTGGATCAGAAAATTTTTTGACTGTTAATGTATCTACTTTTGTAAACTCCTCCCATTTAGAAAATCTACGAAGGTTATAAAATTCATCGTACACCAAACCAACTGGCGCATCAAATTCATAATCAAAATCCTCATCAAACCGACTTGGTAAAATAATTGGAGCTAACACAAGAAGTGCTATTATAACGACTAAAAAAAGATTTATTTGTTTCATTTGGAAATTTGAAAGTACAAAAATAAAAATACTTTATCGGAGATTTTACATTTCTTAATATTAATATCTAAAAAAGATTATATTTGATTTAAATTAATTTAAACTTATTTAAACTTATGGATTTTACAAATTTAATTCAAGGAGCTATTGGTCAGCAAATTATTGGTTCTGCTGCAAGTCAGTTAGGCATCAATGAATCTCAAGCACAAACTGCTGTTTCTGCTGCTGTTCCTTTTTTATTATCAGCATTAAATAAAAATGCACAAAACGGAGGTGCTGATGGTATTTCTGCTGCTTTAGATAATCATAATGGAGGTATTTTAGATAATCTTTCTGGATTTTTAGGACAAGGAGGAAATCAACAAGATGGTTTAGGAATTTTAGGTCATGTTTTGGGAAATAACCAACAAAATGTAGAATCTGCAATTTCTAAAGAATCTGGATTAAACATGGGACAAGTAACGCAAATTTTAGCATTGGTTGCACCAATTGTAATGGGTTATTTAGGAAAACAAAAACAATCTGAAGGGTTAGATTCTAACGGAATTGCTGGATTATTAGGAGGATTAGTTGGAGGTTCTAACGCGACTGCAAATCAAGGTGGAATTAACTTAGGTGGTTTCGAAAAATTGCTAGACCAAGATGGTGATGGACAATTGGGAATTGGTGATGCAATGGGATTACTTGGAGGTTTTTTCAAAAAATAAGACCGTACTTTATTTAAAATACAAAACGAGAGGCAGGAAATTTTTCCTGCTTTTTTTATATCTTAATTTTGTTAGAAATCACAAAAAGTCTAACGGACTTGGTGTCGATTTTTTATCAACATCTGTAATATGCGTATAAATCATGGTCGTCCTAATATCACTATGACCCAATAATTCTTGAACTATCCGAACATCAATTCCACTTTTTATAAGATGCGTTGCATAAGAATGTCGCAACGTGTGCACACTTCCTTTTGATGTGATGTTTGCTTTTTGCATCGCATTTTTCAAAACCAACTGTACACTTCTTTCACTATATTGATTTCCTTTTACACCTTCAAACAAAAAATTAGTTGGTTTAAATTCTACATAATATTTCCTCAACAATTCTAAAAGTTTTTCAGGCAAAGCAACCATTCTATCTTTATTCCCTTTACTTTGTTGAATAAAAATAATGCCGTCATCAGACTTTATATCAATTAATTTCAAATTAATCAATTCACTCAAACGCAATCCACAACTATAAATCGTCGTAAGAATTGCCTTATGTTTTAGATTTTCGCAAGCATTTAGAATATTTCTGACTTCGTTTTGAGAGAAAAAAGTAGGTAATTTGGTGCTTTTTCGTTTAGGATAAAGATAATTTAGCTCGATGTTTTTATTAAGCAATAATTTGTATATTTTTTTGATACTACCAACTAAAGAACGTTGATATGATGCGCTAATATTTTCGTGAATAACCTTGAGATTTATAAATTTTTCAATTTCATGAATAGGAATTTCGTTCAAATCATCATACTTTTCCATGTAATCCAAAAAAAGTTGAGCATACGCACAATACGACACAATAGTATTATTAGCATATCGCTGCAATTTTAGTCTACTAGTCAAAGTTTTTATAATTGTTTCGCTATCCATCATTCTACATTTTAAATTACGATCAATTTATTTCGCTATCCCACAACATTTCACATATAAATATCTAATTTACAAAAAATTAATTATATTAGAGGATTATTTAACGAAATGCGGATATAGGTGTTTTTTCACGAAACTAACTAAATTATTATTTCGTGAAAAAACAATGTTAGCTACAATTTTAATGAAACACCGCATGGATAGAAGCGAAGCAAAAGAAATAGTCGCAACTAATGAACTGAAAAACTTGTCAAATGAAAGAAAGATTCAAATTCTAGAAGAAAACTATTGGTGGTTTAATGAAAAAGTTGCTATAAAGGAATCAATAGAAGAAGGTTCTTATCCTAAAATACCAGACAGCTTTATAGAATTTATACATAAAACGCCAAATCCAATACTTACGAAAGAAACTGAAATATTATTAATTGACTTTCTAAAATTTAAGTTAAAATATACAACAAATTTATATCTCAAGACTCAATTAGATATAATAAATCCCAATATTCAAAATAACGTAATTGGTGAAGTTGAAATTGCAGGTTTATGCCCTTGTTGTGAATATTATTCCATTGATTATGGAGAAGATGGATTTTGGGATATTTGTTCGGTTTGTTTTTGGGAAAATGGTGGAGATGGACCAAATCATATGACATTAGAAAATGCAAAATCAAATTTCTTGGAATTTGGAGCTATTGATAAAGAATCTTTAAATTATGTGGATAAAGAAGCAAAGCGAAAATATAAGAAAAAACTGTAGCTAACATCGGCTTAGCAAAATGCGGGGTTAAGTGCTAACTTGAATTTTTTTGTTTCCTTATCCGCCAAAAGCTGTTTGCTTTTTTTTTATTAAATTTACCAAAAAGCTCACAGCTTTGACTCAGTTTCGGGCTGAATTGAACTTCGCTCAATCCAAGCCCGTACTTCGCCAAGCCGCGGCACGTTAGCAGAAATACTATGACAAAACAAATCGCATTGATTTTAACGATATTTTATTCAGTTTTAAATCTTAATGCTCAACAAATAAAATTCAGAGAAAATCTCAACAAGGATTCTTTGTTCAATGTTTCGGTGCAAAAAGTTCCATTAGAAATGCGCGAAAACTTCATCAAAACATATAAAGATGGAAATGAGCAGGAAAAAGAGTTTTTATTATTTATGATTTCAATGCCTGAAAGCAGTAAAAAAGAATTAATACAAAATTTCGTAAGCAAAAAATCAGAAATTCAGAAGTTAAAAAATGAATATATCGAACTTATTCCCAAAGATTATAATGTAGAAATTGAATTTAAACCAAGAAGCGAAATTTTGACTGTTGAGGAAGAAATAACAATCAAAATCTATAATTCGAAAATTGGTGGAGGCAAATTACCCAAAAGAAATGGACTACAAGTAGAAAATAATAATTGGAATTTAAAACCTAATTCAAATGAACTTGCAAAAGTTCTTAAATATTTAAATTGGACAAATGAGACTTTATTAAATATTAAGAATCTACTAAAAGATGCAAATTGCATTTCGATTGGAAATGGAATTAATACAAAAATAGGTTTTGCACGTGGTGGAATGGGATTATATTCTTATCTTATATTCAATAATAATCTATCTCCAAAACAAATTGAAGAATATAATAATGGTTGCGAATATATTTTCTACAAAGAAAATGTAGTTTTACAATATGGTGGTGGCGCAATTGGCCCTCAATGTTTTGAAAAAGAATGAAAAAGTACTTCTGCTAACATTGTATTGGCAAAATGCGGGGAGAAGTGTTGAATTGAAAAATTAGAAATATTTAGCCGCCAATATTTTTCAATTCCACATTTTTTTGTAATTTAGTTTCATTGAAAAAATATTGGCTACGATTGGTCTGAACTTGAACATTCGTTCAAATTAAGCCCGCACTTCGCCAATACAAGACTCGTTATACAAAATTGCGCATTTTTGCTGCGTATTTTATTACTTATTTTCCTCCCAAATTAAATTCAATTTCTCACAGTTTTCAAACTTTGTATTCAGTCATTTTTCGAGCGTCATGAATGAAAATAAAAGTAAAATTTTCCGAATTTACGTTTCATATTTTCATGAAATTATAGAAGAATTTATTTCAAGTTTGGTAATTATTCAAACTCCGTTTTCTCGCTTTTTCTTGAATTTAATTATTTAAAACGAGCGATTTTTTCCAATTTTTGAACGTTTTTATTCATGATTTTTCAAACTATTTCAGCTAAATGTTTTCAAACCATAAATTCAGTTTTTTCTAAAATTAAAGTATAATTTTTCAAACTTTAAAACTTATTCCAAAACTCCAATTCTTCCATTTTTCAAACATTTCGCAACAATGTATAACATTGTATTTGCGAAAAAACGGGCTGAAAGTAAACTTTCTGCCCAGTTTTTTCCGCCCGCAAAATTGCTTTTATGAAAACTTCTGCATAAATTAGTTTCATAAAATGAGCAATTTGCTTGAACGTACCGAAATTGAACTTCGTTCAAATTCTTCCC